>PFTZ01000057.1 GCA_002789815.1 Candidatus Berkelbacteria bacterium CG_4_9_14_3_um_filter_39_23 | reverse complement strand
TCGCTTTCGGTTGAGGATGACAAAGGGGCTTTCGGTTGAGGATGACAAGGGAGTGGAATGATATTTTGCGTAAGTCTGTAATTTTTGTTTATTTGATTTTTCCGTTTTATTCTTGAATCTAAAATCTTAAATCATAATTCTATTAAATATTTATGGTTAAAATTACTTATTTAGACAACCAGAATCAGCCAGTGGCGCGCGCCAGAAAAAATTTACTTTTTGTGGCGGGTTTTGTATTGCTAGCATTTTTTATTGGCGCGGTTGGCGGTGTATGGGCGTTGGTTTATGTGGCGGGAAACGAGAACGCGCAAAAGACATTGGGGATTGAAAAATTTGTGCAAAAGCTTGATTTTCAGCCGACCAAAACAGAAAAAATTGTTTTGGAGGAATCGTCCGTAGTGATTGATTCAGTGGACAAAGTGGCGCCGGCGGTTGTGTCAATCTCAACTACCCGCGATGTGCGAGATTTTTTTGGGCAAGTTTTTCAGCAACAAGGTGGCGGAACTGGATTTATTATCACTGAAGACGGAATGATTGTCACCAACAAGCACGTGGTGGATGATGCCAGCGCTACCTACACGGTTTTTACCGCTGATGGCAAGGATTATGAAGCAAAAATTTTAGCCAAGGATCCGTCGATGGATTTGGCAATAATGAAAATCGAAGCTACTGGCTTGCCAGTGGTAGATTTAGGCGATTCAGACGCGATGAAAGTCGGGCAATCAGTGATCGCCATCGGCAATGCGCTGGGCGAGTTTAAAAATAGCGTAACTGTGGGCGTGATTTCTGCCAAAGAACGGCAGATTGAAGCGTTTGGCACAGGCATAACAGAAAAGTTAGAAGGATTATTGCAAACCGACGCAGCTATTAATCCCGGTAATTCCGGTGGACCATTGGTCAACATCAAAGGGCAAGTGATTGGAGTAAATACCGCGGTGGCGCAAGCGGAGAATATTGGTTTTGCCATCCCGGTCAATAGCGTAAAAAATACCATTGATCAGATGAAAAAGTTTGGTAAAATAAAAAGACCGTATCTTGGAGTAAGGTATATCCCTATTACCAAAGAAATAGCGAAGCTAAATAATTTAAAAATCGAATATGGCGCACTGGTGGTGCAAGGGGAAAATCGGGCAGAAGTGGCGGTTTTGCCCAGCTCGCCAGCTGATAAAGCGGGAATTAAGGAAAACGATATTATTTTGGAAATTGCCGGGCAAAGAATTGACGAAAATAATTCACTGGCAAAAATTATCGCCAAACAGCAAGTTGGCGATGAAGTAGATCTCAAAATAATCCATAGTGGTAAAGAGCAGACGGTTAAGGCGATTTTGGAAGAAGTGGCGGAGTAATAATAAATTACACAACTTACGTAAATATCTTGAAATTTGCTATTTGCCAAATGAGTAAAAGCTTTCAGTCTATATAGTATTGACAGAGTTTGGATATTCGCTTGTTAGCGAATTCCTCGTGCTCGCGCCAGTCGCGCTCGCAAGCCCCTGTAAATACCATATAGACTGGAAGATATAAGTTACGTAAGTCGTGTCAATTACAAACAAATCTCAAATTTAAATCTAAATAAAGTTAATAATAGCTCTAAATAAAAAGAAGGAGGCGCAGACAAAAGGTCTGTCTGCGCCGAGGCGAGGAGAGAGGGTTGGGTGTGGCAATACGGCTGGGGGGATAACAGATGATGAAGCCCCCAGTTTTCCCAACCCTAGGTACGCTAGGCGACGGGAGGGAGGGATCGCTTGATGAGGGGCAAAAACTTCCTCCTCTTTTGCCTTTGAAAAGCGCGGTTATCTCTTTGAGATAGCGGTTCTATCTCAAAGAGACCGGTTGCCTTTTCAGTTTCTATGTACGAGTGCTTTCGGCACAGAGCCATTAGGTCTAGCTCAAATGCTTGTCCCTCACTCCGCTTGTCCGACACCCAGACAAGCTTAAGTTTTGGCATTTCAATCCCTCCTTTCAAGGGGGAACCGAGCCTTGTTGTCGCTTTTGGGATTTGCGACTTGACAACATTGTAAGACAAAATAAAAAAAAGTCA
>PFTZ01000103.1 GCA_002789815.1 Candidatus Berkelbacteria bacterium CG_4_9_14_3_um_filter_39_23 | reverse complement strand
TCCTCAACCGAAAGCGAAGCGCTTCGGATTGGGGATCCAGTCCCTCCCGTCATCCTCAACCGAAAGCGAAGCGCTTCGGATTGGGGATCTAGTCCTGACTGGATTCCCGTTTTCACGGGAATGACAAAAGGGGTGCGGGAATGACAGAACAAGCAGGATTGGCACAAGAGGGGTGGGAATGGCGGACGGGACAATTAATATCGGACAAAGATTATTTATGAAAAATATTACCAAAAAACAGAAAACCAAAGTTTACATTGACGGAGCAAATATCTTTTACGCCCAGCAGAAAATGGGTTGGTTTATTGATTGGCAAAAAATTATTAAGTGGCTGAACACAAGTTACCAAGTAATTGATTTAAAGTTTTATACTGGCGTAAAACAAGATGACAAAAAGTCACAAAAATTTAATAGCCGTCTTGAGAGTTATAATTACCAGGTAATTGCCAAGCCACTTAAAAAGATTTGCTTTTCCAAGGGAAAATTTATCTATAAAGCAAATTTTGATGTAGAAATGGCGGTTGATTTAATTTTAGAAAAAGACGAATTCCAAATTGTCATTTTGTTTAGCGGAGACAGTGATTTTGATTATGTGATCAAGAAACTTAGGAAATTCAACAAAAAAGTTATTGTTATTTGTGCCAAGCATGCTCTGTCTTCGGAGTTGCAGAAAACAGCCAGCAAGTGTTTGTTGCTGGGAGAGTTTAGAAAAGAGATCGAGTATATAAAAAGCCCTCGGTCCGAAGACCGAGGTTAGCTTTTACAATTTCATTGTATAATGGAAAGATATATTTTGTCAAGCCCATGTCATCCCGCACTTGCCTTGCCCTGTGTCATCCCCGACCTGATCGGGGATCCATCCCCTCCCGTCATTCCCGACTAATCATCCCCTCCCGTCATCCCGCACTTGAGGCGGGCTCTTTTTTTGCGCGCCAAAGTATGGTATAAAAAAGAGAGCAAGTTTTTAATTTAAAGCAAAAAATGCCAACAAAATACAATGTCGTCATTTTAGCCGCAGGCAAAGGCACGCGGATCAACGCGACCGACCAGTCAAAACATCTGTACAAAGTCAAGGGCGTGCCGATCATCGGGCGTTTAACAGATACTTTTTTATCTGATAAAAATTGCGTCCAACTCGTTTTAGTAATCGGTTTCAAAGGGCAAAAAATCGTAGATTATATCAATACAAAATTTCCCGCATCCTTACGAAAAAAATTATTATTTGCCTGGCAAAAAAATTTGCTGGGCACCGGGCACGCCACCAAAATCGCTTTAACCAAAATCAGTAGTCAATACCCAACTTTTGTCTTTAACGGCGATCATCCGTTTATGTCCAGCGCTACCACCGCCAAGTTAGCCCGTATATTTTCTCAAAGCCAGCCAGCGATGATTATCACCACGGTTAAAATCGCGCCCGACTCCTCTTTTGGCAGAATTGTCAAAAAAAATGGGCAAGTGGAAAAAATTGTTGAAGTAAAAAATTGCATTCCAGCGGAGCTGAAAATTTCAGAGGGCAATGTAGGCGCGTATTTTTTCAATACCTTGTGGCTCAAACAGCATATTGTTAAAATCAAAATAAACCAATCAGCCGGTGAATATTATTTGACTGATTTGGTGGAGCTGGCAAGGATAGAAGGCAAAAAAGTATTATCAGAGCGCGTCGCGCGCCCCATTGAAGCGCTGGGGATTAATACACTCGAAAACCTTGCGGAAGCGGAAA
>PFTZ01000008.1 GCA_002789815.1 Candidatus Berkelbacteria bacterium CG_4_9_14_3_um_filter_39_23 | reverse complement strand
TATCTAATGATATAGCGCAAATCATCGTTGAAAAACCCAAGAATTTTGCCTTGTGTAAATAAATCTGCTAATCGTTGCTCTCTTGTCTTTGTCAAGGTGTTCACCTCCATGATCAGTATATTTGTAATTATACCAAAACTATACTTTGTGTCAAGGAACATACCAAGGAAATATTACACCCTAAACTTAGCTTTACCCAATACGATTATATTATCTGTGGCATCTGTGATATCTGCGTATTTGTGTGCTACAACTCAAAGCTCTCTCGAATCTTGGGAATTGCAACTTTAATTCCCTGCTGTTCTAAACTATTTCCCAAACCTTTCATCTGCTTTAACTCACCGTGGGTTAAAAAAACAGCGCTAGGCTTGGCGGTTAAAATAAATTTTAAAATCTGAGCGCTGTCCGCATGATCGCTCCACGCGCCCAGCGCTTTTACCCGCGCGCGAATATTGACAAATTCATTGTGAATAATAACTTTTTTCGCGCCGTTTAAAATTTTCCTGCCTAAACTTGAATTAACTTGATAACCAACAAAAAGCAACATACTTTCAGGATTGTTTAAATATCTTTTAGCGTGATGCAAAACGCGCCCGCCAGTCATCATCCCGCTACCAGCAATCACGACTTTGGGTCCTAAAACCTGATTGATTAGTTTTGACTCCTCGGCTGTCTCGCTGACTGAAAATCCGGGAAAAGAAAAAAAATCCTCATCCCACATTAAAGTTTCAAGCGCCCGCTGATTAAAATATTTAGAAATATATTTTTTAAAAACCTTTGTCACTTTATTAGCCAAGGGGCTGTCTAAATAAACTGGCATTTGGGGCACTAACTTTTTTTCAAACAAAGTGTTTAACTCATACAAAACTTCCTGCGTCCGCTCGAGCGCAAACGACGGAATAATCAAAGTCCCCCTGCCTTGCGCCACAAAATTTATTGCCTCTTTAAGCCCTTGATTTCGGACAGGCTTTGTTTCATGTAAAACACTGCCATAAGTTGATTCTGAGACCACATAGTTAGCCCTAGGCGGATCGCTGATTCGCTTTAACAGGGGCACTGGCGTGTTGCCCAAATCGCCAGAAAAAATAACTGACTTGCCGTCCGCTTCTATCAAAATAAACGCTGAGCCCAAAATATGCCCGGCGTTAAAAAAGGTAACAGTAAATCCCGGGGCTGGCGAAAATGATTTTTTGTAATCAACCGTTGAGCATTGTCCCAACATACGAATCACATCATGTTCAGTAAAAAGTATCGGAGTTTTAAAATGATGAAATTCATCTTCCATCAAGCCCAGCGAGTCCTCAAGCATCAGCCCCGCCAGATCAAAAGTGGGCGGAGTCAAATATATTTTTCCATTATACCCGTCTTTGATTAACTTTGGCAATCTGCCGATGTGATCAATATGGCTGTGCGTAACAACCACCGCGTCCAGCTCTTGGGGATTAAAATCAAACAGTCCAAAATTCTTTTTTTCAAAAATCACACTGCGCTGAAACAGCCCGCAATCAACCAAGACGGTGTGATTTTTTGAGTTTGCCACCAAATACGACGATCCAGTCACTTCCCTAGTTGCGCCAAGAAATTGAATTTTCATAATAAATTTAAATCAAAACCTTAAAATATTTTATGACGATACCCAACGCGCTGATTCCTTGTTCCAAAAATGTAAAATACCTCGGAACTCGGCTACGGGGTCGTTTATTTTTAATTTCT
>PFTZ01000105.1 GCA_002789815.1 Candidatus Berkelbacteria bacterium CG_4_9_14_3_um_filter_39_23 | reverse complement strand
AATTTTGAAATTTGCAGTCAAAATGGTGTTTTGGGGCGGACTCTAGTATATATAACTATAATTTCCATAATCACTGGGGGTAACAAACTGACGGTAAGAATACTGATATGCCAGCCAGTTATACTCTGACACATCGATTGTGCCATCTTGATTAATCGCTTCAACGATCGCCACATGCCCGTGCGAGGAAGTAAGTGAACTACCAGACCAGCTAATAATCGCGCCGATTTGCGGAGTATTACTCACCCGATAACTAGCGCCGAATTCTTGGTTGTTGGCAGAAACCATATTTGCCCAATTCCTAGCGTCGCCTTGCCCGGGCTGAGTGTTGGTCCATTCCTTGCCCAGCAAAACATTCCAATACCACGCCGCATACGAAGTGCATTCCCGAGTCAAAAAACTCCACGGATCAGGGCTATCAATAGACGAATAAGGATAACCAGAGCTCCTGCTCCCTAACGCTTCTTTCCCGCCTTTCAATCTTTTTTGCCTCTCTTCATAAATTTTCGCTGAGATACTGGTCATTTCTTGTTTTAATTTTTCAACTAAATCTTGATAGCTCTTCTGCTGGGCAAGAGTCATATTTTTTAAATCGTCCTTTTGATTTTTTTGATGTGATAAATTATTTTGATAAGTTTCGTTTTCTTTTTTCAACCCAGACAGCTCTGCTTCTTTACTGTTTAAAACTTCTTTCTCTTTTAACAACTGGTCGCGCAGTTTAATAATTTTTTTAACATTTGAATCTATTTTTACCTCCAGCGCTTCCATATACGATGTGCGGTCAATCACTTCGGACAGATCGCTGGATGAAAATAAAAGATAAACAAAGCTTTCATCAGATGATTCGTATATAGCGCGCAATGCTTCGGCTTGGTCGCTTTGTTGTTTTTTCAGATCGCTTTCTTTCTCGCGGATGATGCGAATTTTTTCATCAATTTGATTTCTGGTATCGTTAATTTGTCCATCGAGCGAATCAATTTTACTTTGAGTGCTACTTATGTCTTTTTCCAGAGACTTAATTTCTCCGCTAATTCTGGTGGCTTCTTTTTTCTTTTCGTCAGCCAGTTGCTTATTGCGAATTATATCGCGCGAAAGAGTGTTGCGTTGATTAAGCATGTCGTTGTAATCTTGCGCTTTTACCAATGCAAAACTTGTCGCGAATGTTAAAATTCCGATAAAACTTCCTGCCACTATACTGACAACCTTCCCTCTTGGCACTTATTTCCTCCTTTTAAATTATTATAGCACTAGAGCGAGGTTAAAACAATTGCTCCGTCAGAATTCCACCTCCCACTACCAACAAGGTGTGGGAGTTTGGTAGTATCTAGATAATTATTGGATAACAAAGTCCAACCGTTTTTGTCCATTAGCGTTTTGCGCGCTTGGCTCATTGTTATAACCATCAGAGTTAGGATTGGGGCAACCTTTGATTTGTTTTATTTATCTTATCTCAAAGTCAAGCCGAGTGACGCCGATGGAACCCCTGGTGTAAGTATCCGGACTAGTGCCAGAAACACATCCCTTGATGTTTTTCAACTGAATATTGCCGTTGGGGTTGGGAGTCATTACAACATGATCGGCACCATAAACAGATTGTTTTTTAACCCAGTTGACATAAATATCAAACGATGAAACCATCTTGGGACTTGATGCGGTGCTACTCAAACAGTGAGTGTAAATTGCCAGATCAGCAGTTGTT
>PFTZ01000001.1 GCA_002789815.1 Candidatus Berkelbacteria bacterium CG_4_9_14_3_um_filter_39_23 | reverse complement strand
CCAGCGTACAGCCCGGGCATTACATTTTTCGCGCCTTCTTTTACCCTGACAAAAAAGCTTCCCAAAATTGAGGCGATAATCGCTATCGCTCCCAGCGCAAAAGGAAATGCCACGACAATTGGATTTTTACCAAAAGTAAGCGAGCCAATCAGCATCATTGCCACGGCTGTTACCACATAAGTTTCAAACAAATCAGCCGCCATACCAGCGCAATCTCCTACATTGTCGCCCACATTGTCAGCGATTACTGCCGGGTTGCGCGGATCATCTTCTGGGATCCCGGCTTCAACTTTGCCGACTAGGTCTGCTCCGACATCAGCCGCTTTGGTAAAAATTCCGCCACCCAGACGCGAGAAAATTGAAATGAGCGAACCACCAAAGCTAAACCCAACTAAAGCGTTGAGGTCGTGGGTGAGGAGCCAAAAAATTGACAGCCCCAGTATCCCGAGTGACACAACTAGCATTCCAGTCACTGATCCGCCCTGAAAAGCTAAACCAAATGCTTCCCGCATTCCGATTGACGCTGCTTCGGTAGTTCTCACATTGGCGCGGACCGATACCGTCATACCAATCCAGCCAGCCAGCCCAGACAAAAACGCCCCGAGTAAAAAACCATAAGCAGTGGTCGGTGTCAGTAAAAAATAAATTGCGCTGGCTATAATTATCGCCACAATCGTCATTGCCATAGCTTGCCGTTTTAAATAAGCAGAAGCGCCTTGCTGGATCGCCCGAGCAATGCTCTGCATTTTTTCATTGCCAGCTGGTTTTTTTAGGATGCTGAAAATTAACCCCACACCATACAAAAGTCCAATCACTCCACCCCCCAAAGCCAAATAAACGAACAAATCTTCCGTTCTCATATTATTTTATTTATTTTTAAATTTTTTAAAATCCAACATCTAGCCTCTCTTCTAATATCTGTGTATTTTTGTAAGATACCAAATTTTGAGATTAAATTCAAGTTTTTAAAATTTCCCACACGATAATTTCTTGGTTTTCTTTGTCCAGTCCAAGCTGATATGGTGTTCCGTCAACTTGTTTTTCCGTGTAGCTGAAATCATAAAACCATATTCGGTTAGTGTTCGTATTATTAAAAATTGATTGGATTTCATCTTTTACGCTTTTTGTTCGTATTTGAGCCAAATTGCCGATTTTATAATCAGCATAATAACTATACACCGGAACATCCAGCGATCCCAGTTTGTTTTGATAATAATTATAAGCGAAAGCGTCGCCAGAGAAAAAAGAACCTTTGATATACACGCTATCTCCGGGAAGCAGGCGATGCTCTAGAAATTGCGCGATGGTATTTTCACCAACCCTTTTATTGAAAATAAAGTAATGATTATATAATCCAAATATAAAAATAATAATTTGAGCGCCAAGCAGGAGGCGAGCGCTGACTACTCCCCTATCAGTTTTTTGTTTTTTCTTTATAATGTCGCACAATGTTAATATACCCGTTGCGAGACAGGCAAGATAGATGGGAGATAAAAATATCATTGTTCGTTCAGCGCGACCGCCAACTTCTTGTAAGGCAAAACTGGCGATAACCGATATCGCAATCACGAGCCAGATAAGGAGTTGGGCGCTATTGGCAGGTGGTTTCTTTTTTTGATAATTTACTTTAAAACCATAGCAAATAATACCAAGAGGCGCGAGTAAAGAAAAAGCGTAAATATATTTTTTGTACGGAGTATCTGCCAGCCACGCCCCTCCCCCGAATCGCTATAGCGCTTTTCCCAGTCCAACCGCAGATTCTGCGATTGAAACGCCAATCGGTTGATCTATTTTGCGTCCCTGAATTTGTTTAATGGTTGGGTTTAAAATGGGGAGAAAAAGCAAAAAATTATTTCAAAGCTAAAAAAAAGGGTAAAAATATCTTGCGATTTTGCGCAAGGGACCAGAGGCAAAATAGTCCTTGGGACGCGATGATTACCCAACCAACCAGATGAGTATAAACCATTAAAATATCAAAAATTATAAAAAGCGCAAAATAGTAGAGTTTTAATTTTTGCGTAGCCAAAGTAAAGAAATATAACGAACAAAACACGAACAAAGCGAAAATTGAATACATTCTGTTTTCTTGGGGGAAGGCGATTAAATGAGGGCTGGTGGCAACTAACAGGCTGGTTATTAGCGCGATTTTTTGGCTCAATGCCAACTCAACAAATTTATATACAACCACAACCAGCAAAACGCCAGCCAGCGCTGAAAAAAAGCGGGACGCAAATTCACTTTTGCTCAAGTAATGCCAAGATAGATAGTTGGTGATAAAAGAGAGCGGGGGGTGGGCGTCAACGCGGGATAGCTCGATGGTTTCTGATATGGAAGCAGTATCAGCGGTTTGGATCATCACTCCCTCGTCGCCGTCTAATGGGCGCGCGCCTAGTCCGGTAAATCTCAAAACAATTGCCCAAAATAAAATTATCAAAAAATAGTTTTTTCTTTTTTCATTCTTCTAATCTAGCAAAAAAAATCGTAAAAATAAAAAAATCGCCTGTCATTGCTGAAAGGCGATTACTAGATGTGTGATTGGTTTGTTATGCTACTTGCGCTTGGCGCGCGTCAAAAATAGCTTGGATTTTAGGGGGCACAACCATTCTACCACTTTCAAGATCAGTGCCAGCTACCAGCATAAGCAAAGTGTTTCCTGCTTTGTAAAGCGCAATAGTAGCAATGGTTAATTTTTCAAATTCATCGCAACTGAAAGGGCAGGCAAATCTGGGCGAAAATCCGATTTCTTGGGTTGGCATATCAAGTCCTAGCTTTCGCAATCTTGATTGCAACCCATGAGTGGTAAATCCTCGGACTCTTTGAGAAACTGGATCCACCGATAAACCAACTCGGGTAAACGAATCAGCTTCAATTTGCGCTTGTTTTTCCTGTTCAAATGCGCAGGGACGGATTTGGAAGTAAGGTGTGCAAAAAAAACGAATGGTTAAATACGTGTGTAGTAAATTCAACTTCACTCGGTGGCACTTGCCCACCTAACAACGAACAAAGAAACATAATATCGATCGGGTTTTCACAGAC
>PFTZ01000107.1 GCA_002789815.1 Candidatus Berkelbacteria bacterium CG_4_9_14_3_um_filter_39_23 | reverse complement strand
TTCCTTCCCCTCAACCCCCTTCCTTTTTGCCCGCCCGAGCTTCAAAGTTTTTCAAAATTTAGCGACAAGATTTTCGCCAAAAAATGTTCGGATTTCGTTCAGCGTTCGGAGCCATTAAATACGAAGTGAACTTCCGACTTTTTTGATTTTAAGCCATTGTTATGGTATAATTAAATTATGAAAAAGGAGTTAATACAATTTGTTAAAAAAACACCTTCACTTTTTTGGTCAACAAAATCTTATGATAAATTATCTCTAGAGGTTATTTTAGAAAACACATTGAATTATGGTGATTGGGAGCAGGTGCAAAAAATTTTTCACATAATGGGGCTTTCAAACGCATCTAAAGTATTTGACAAAATTGCCAATAAAAAAAGGGCAAACCTTCGTCCCAGCATAGAGCATTATTTTAAATTATATTTCAAAAAGTATGCACGATGAAATTATTGATAAAAAACAGGGGTCGGTTTTAGAGATATTGAAAAAATTTTCTGATAAGTTTGGTATGGTTGGGGGGACAGCTTGTGCGCTGATGCTTGGGCATAGGCAGTCAATTGATTTCGATCTGTTTGCGAATGCTGATTTTAGTAATCTTGATATAATTAAAAAAATAAAAGGATTAGGTTTTAGTATTGACCGTAATTTAGTTGATGAAAAAGGGCAATTTACCTGCGTGATAAAAGGAGTAAAATTTACTTTCTTGTATTTTCCGTTTGCCGTCAAGTTGAAAAATCAATGGAACGATATTATCAAACTCCCAGATCTTGCAACCTTGTGCGCGCTTAAAGCATACACACTCGGCAGAAGGAGCAAATGGAAAGATTATGTGGATTTATATTTTTCGTTTGAAAGTGGCATAACATTAAATGAAATTGTTGCCAAAGCGGAAATTGTTTTTCAAAATGAATTTAACACTAAATTATTTCGTTCTCAACTTGCCTACCATCAAGATATAGATAAAAGCGAAAAAATTATTTATATGCCAAACAAAGAAGTTACAGATAAAAAAATTGAAGCAAAACTTATTGCCATAAGTCTAGAAAAATAAATAATCCTGCGGAGCAAGCCTACCTGACGGCAGTCGTGGCTCTGAGGTAATCGTCGTCTCGAAAGAAAATAAAAAATTATTCAGCTGACTAATCAAGTCCTCTACCTGCCACTAGGCGGTTTTTTTGTTTGCTCAAAATTGGTATTTGGTGCTATAATAATATCAATAAGGAGAGGGAAAAATGCAGATCACAGTTGAGAAACTTAAAGAACTTTTAGTCAAGTCAGGTCAAGTGCCGGAGAAGAATTTTCAAATTGCCTTAATGGAATCTTTATCCACCAAAAAACCGATTGATTGGTTACTGATTGAAAAAGGATATATTTCCAGCGGTAACTATGGAAAAATTTTGGCTGATTTTTACCATACTGAATATGCTGACTTAACTAAGTATAATATTCCACTTGACCTAGTAAAAATAATTCCCGAGTTGGTTTCTCGCGCTCAGCGCGCGATTGTTTTTGACCGCGATGGAGTAACATTGTCAGTCGCCACTACCCGACCTGATAATTATGAATTTTTTAAACTTCTAGAAAAACGCACCGGGTTGAGCATCAAGGTGTTTTTCACCACCCCGATGAATTTGGAAAACGCGCTCAATATGTACAAAGGCGATCTTGGCGACCAAGTAAAAAAACTAATTGACGACCTAAAAGCCAATCCGCAAAACGAAGAAAATATCGTCAAGCTAGTTAATTTGATTATGGAATATGCTCACGATAATCGCGCGTCTGACATTCATATTGAACCAATGAAAATTGGCGTGTCGGTTCGTTTTCGTATCGATGGTGTTTTGCACGAGGCAGTGATTTATCCTTTGGAAATTCACCCCAGAGTTGTTTTTCGTTTGAAAATTATGTCACAACTTCGCACTGACGAGCATGGAGCGGCGCAAGACGGACGGTTTTCTTACAAGCAAAACCAAATCAGTTTTGATGTGCGTGTTTCAATTTTGCCGATTACCAACGGCGAAAATATCGTAATGAGAATTTTATCTGAAAGTAGTCGACGGTACAATCTGGAGGATTTGGGTTTTTTACCAGAGGATTTAAAAAGAGTAAGG
>PFTZ01000081.1 GCA_002789815.1 Candidatus Berkelbacteria bacterium CG_4_9_14_3_um_filter_39_23 | reverse complement strand
TGGCGTAGGAACCTGGCAGGCAGCAGCCAGCGGAGGTGCAGGTGGTTGGACAGATGATGGAACTGTAGTTCGGTTGACAACAAGCACGGGCAACGTCGGCATCGGGACGACGGCGCCAAATTCCAAGCTAGAGATCGCCGGCGCGATCGCTACCGCAGTAGTTTCCAAGGTGGCGACGGATAGTCCATATACCGTCACGGCCAGCAATTCCACCATTTTAGCCAATGCCACTGATGGAGTGGTCACGATCAATCTCCCAACTGCGGTAGGCATCACTGGGCGCCAGTATATCTTCAAGAAAACAGATGAAAGCGCCAATGCGGTGACGATAGACGGCAATGGCACGGAAACAATAGATGGATCCTTGACCTACACCTTAGAGATTCAATATAAATACGTGACCGTGCAAAGTGACGGCGCCAACTGGGTAATTATTGCTAATAATTAAACCAAATTTTATGTCCTTAATTTTTTTAGAAAGCTTAAAATGCCTAAAATACGGGATATTTGGAAACAAAAATGTGGGACCCAAAAAAAAATAATTCAAAACACGGTAGAACCTATACCAGCACACCGAGAGGAAAACTTGAGTATAGTAAATTTCGCGTTCGGACGCCAATTAGAACCTTTCGCGATTTAGATGTCTATAAAGATACCACTAGGTTGGCAGCGGATATTTTTAATCTTAAAATCCCTTCCGTCTTTAAAAAATTAAACCAAGAATTTGAGCTGTTGTACGGGTTGGCAAAAAATATTCCTCGCTTAATAGCTGAAAGTTATGGTAATAAGTTTGATAATTATGATCTCTCGCAGGCGAAATTAGAGAAGGTGTCAGAGATTATTTCCGATATTATCGCAAAAATAGACTTTATCATTGTTTCTTGCGAAAAAACCGAGGTTACCGTCCGGTTGGCTGAATTTCTTAAAAAATACCAGTTGCAAAGACGAAAAATTTTAAATCTTAAAAACGCATGGCAAAGAGTTCATCTGAATTATCAAAAAAACCAAGTCCGAAGCTGATAATTTGCCCCTATTGCCAGGGCAAGAAAGTTGTCAAGAAAGGCATTAGAAACAAAAAGCTGGAAAAAGTTCAGATTTTTTATTGCCAACATTGTCAGAAAAAATTTACCACTGGCACCGCTAAATATAAAACCTATCCATTGCAGGTGATTTTGGCGACATTGTCTCTATATAATGAATTTTATACCAAAGATCAGATTGTTGATTTTGTTGGGAAGAAGTATCGCTTGAAGCTGTCAGGGCAAAATATCGCAAACTGGCTAAAGGATTATCGTGAGTATTTGCCGTTTTTGCGGATGCGCGAGTTTGCGACAGGAAAATATTCGCGACGCGAGGCGATTGTTCGTTCGCGGATGTTTCACGGGCAAATTTACGATTTTGGCTTTCACCGGGCAAAAATGGATTGTATTTTGGAGGAAGAATATCGGCATTATAAATTTCTTCCGTTGCGGGAATATCTGGAATTGGTGCTGGCTGAATGTCCGCATCAAGTTTTTAAGGATAATTCTTTTCGGGCATCGGAATATAAGGATATTTTTAATTTAGACGGAGCGCGGATAACGCGGCGGGAAAATCGGGCGGTGGAGATGGCGCGCTTGGTTTTAGAGGCGGTGGAGAATAATAAAGAAAGGCATCAATTTTTGCAGAATTTTATGTTGGCGAACGATTCGGTGACTGTCGGAGTGGAAGTGCCGATTTTGATGACGCCGGAGGATATTTTTCATTATCAAAAAATGCTGGGGTTTAAGGTACCTTTGGAATTAAAGGAGGGAGAGGCGCTGACCGGGCATATTGACATCGTGCAGATCAGAAACGGCGCGGTGCATTTGCTAGATTTTAAGCCGAGCGCCCGGAAAGCCAAGCCGGTGGCGCAACTTACTTTATACGCTTTGGCGCTGGCGCGCCTGACTTCTTTACGATTGTATCATTTTAAGTGCGCGTGGTTTGATGGCGAAGATTATTTTGATTTTTTTCCTTTGCATATAGTGTATAAAAAAGTAAAGACAAGTGTCAAAAAAATATGTTGAAAAATTGGGCGCGGGCTCATTGTTTATACCACGGAAATCCGACCTCTGGCATCCGCGTCATTTGACAAGTTTTTTGCATAAGTGGTAAAATATATATAACGAAGGAGCGGGAAAGTACTGAACTTAAGGCGTAAAAGTGAATACCCCAAGTTGGGATTTATTTATCGGGTTATTTTTTATCATAGGCGTATCCTATGGTTTTATGATGCAAAGAGAAAAAGTGATGGTGACGATGATTTCCGCTTATGCGTCAATGGCGATTACGCAGATTTTATCGCCTATCGCGCAAAAATTTTTTATTGGCGACTCTAATGTTGGCAACATTTTTATCAAAGCTAACCTCTCCCCTTTCACTATTCAGGCAGGAATTTTTGTCGGGATAATAATTTTAATTACCGTGCGTGGCGGTTTGGTCGGCACTAGAGCCAAGGGACTATTGTCGCCAGTTGAGGTGCTGGCTTATTCAGCCCTTAATTCAGCTATGATAATGTCCGCGATTTTATTTTTTTTGCCAGAGGATATGCGCAATCAGCTAATGGTTAACAGCAAATTTGCAAAAATTATTATTGGCTATCACGATTGGTGGCTGATTTTGCCGGTGGTGGCGCTAATTGCGACTGGTTTTAAAAAAGGCACAGATATGGATAGGTAAGGAACGAAAAAAAGGACCAGGTGGGGGATCTCACCCGTCGCAATGCTCCTGCTAAAAACCCTCGGTTTTTAGTGTTTTCCTCTAACGGGAAAACAGCTGTTTTCCCGACCCCTTTCGCGTTCGACCCCCATTTTTGAAATAGCTAGCAAAATGCTAGCTATTTCAAAAAGGACCAGGTGGGGATCGAACCCACGACACGCGGCTTAAAAGGCCGCTGCTCTACCACTGAGCTACTGGTCCAGTAGTATGGATATTATTATATCAAAAGATTAAAAAGATTTCAATATATACTCAAACAGGGCGAATTCCATTTACACTGCAACACTTTCGTAGGGTAATAAATTTGCAACTCACAAGAATATGACCGAGGACGAATAGAATAAGATAGAATCAGGGGACGGTTCTTTTATCCTGATGATTTTGCCTATTGAATTATTTAGCTAACATTCCGATATTCTGGGGAATGTTGGAATGTCAATTTTAAGCGCAATGGGCTTGGGAAATTCAAAATCAATGAAAACAATAAAAAAGGTTATTCACATTTAATTGTTTATAAGAAGAATTAAAAAAGGGGAAATTAGTGGTTAATTTTTAGTTCGTAAAATTTATTTTCTAAATCACCTCCAAAGTCGCTCTCACTGAGGCGTTGGAGGTGTTGAGATATTTGACATCAATATATTTTTCTTTCAGTTTGGTCAAAAATTCGTCCGCCCACGATGGAGTCAACACTAAAACCCCCTCAAAATCAACCAAAATTTCATCTTTCTCTTTTGGGGGTAAAGAATAGGCTTTCGCCACCAGCCATGCTTCCCTGCCCGCTGGACGGGAAATTAACATTTCGCCAAATTGTTTTAGTTTAATCTGTGTCATATTTAATATTTAATTACTGCTAATACACCTTTCATATTGTCGTCAGTATTTTTAAATGATAATATCTTGTTCTCTATTTTTGCCATCGCGTCGCCAGAGCGTAAAATAATTTCCAATCCCAAATTTTGCGCCACTTTGGTCACAAATTTTAGCCCGTTGCCTCTTTTTTCAGGGTATCGCCCCGATATTTTTTCGGTAAAAGCGATTTCAATTGCTTCTAAATCATTAGCAATATCAGGTCTGACATTTTTTATTGAGGAAAAAATGCCTTGCCCTCTGTCTGCCAATACGATTGTTTTATTCTCAAAATCAACATCAAAATAAATGCCAGCAATATCGCGCCACTTGCCAAGGTTGTGGTCAAAGGAATTATTTCCAATTTCCCCGACAACAGCGATGAGTGGATAAATACGATCTGCCTTAAATGCGGTTGCCGTCTCAAACTCTTGGCGGACTTTGTCAATCCTGGCTTGAAACACATCTCTTGAAGGACAAATTTCTTGTTCACCTGAAAAACC
>PFTZ01000043.1 GCA_002789815.1 Candidatus Berkelbacteria bacterium CG_4_9_14_3_um_filter_39_23 | reverse complement strand
GGCGTCAAGACAATTTAAGTCGCGATAATTTCGGTTAGATTTTTAAATTGCTTAACCACCTCGCCATAGTTAGATTTTACGCTACTTGAGGCGAATGATTAGACATTTGTTTTACGTTGTGTTATAATAAAAAAGTCTCTAAGTGCAATTTTTTTGCTCGCGTCGAAATAGGATAAATATAAATTTAATTTTTGGAACCTATCACAATGGAAAACAGATTATTTGTCGGAAATTTAACATTTACTACCACCGAAGATCAGCTGACTGAAATGTTCGCCAAATTTGGCGAAATCGTTTCAGCTAGAATCATCACAGACAAGATTTCAGGTCGAAGCAAGGGTTTTGGATTCGTTGAATACAAAACCGCCGAAGAAGCTAAGGCTGCTATCGAAGGGCTAAATGATACTGAAATCGATGGTCGAAAAATCGTGGTCAATGTTGCCCGACCAATGGAAAAAAGATAAATTCGTTTTAGAATTTTGAATTTAAAAATCGCGCGTAACTTTATGCGCGGTTTTTTTATAAAATTTGGCGTAATACGATATTTAAAATACTATTTCTCCAAAATCTCTCACAGAAAAAAGGGGGGATACCCAAAAAAGGGGGGGACGTTTCTCTTTTACTCTGGGATTTTCTAAAAATCTTATAATGGTATAAATTTTATACCGTCAATAATTTATTTTGGCGGTAATTGTATATCAATAGTCCCACTTTTATTTCAGGAAATTCTTTTGTTAATAATTCTCCTGCCTCGGTAAGCTTTTCTTTATGAAAATTAATTTCGTCTTTGATGTTGCTAAACCTCACTGACCCGCCATACGCTCCGCAATCGATGTGGTCTAAAATAACAACCATCTCTGTTTGGTGAATTTTTACCAAAGTGCTAATAGCGGAAAAAATCGCGTCGCGACTTTTTCTGTCTAAAATTGCTTTAGATGCGCCCGGATAAGTCAGATAGTCAAAAGTTTTGTTGCCTAATTGTTTGTTGCAGTGCGCTAAAAATTCATTTTGAAAACGAAAGTCAACGCAAGCTACCACGATGTTGGGGGCAATGTGAGACATAATATTTTCCATTATTGATTATATTGATTATTCAGAATTCAATAATATCAAATAAAATAATTTTTTCAAGCTCAACTTTTTCTTGACGGCAAAGTCCCGCTCTTGACTTTTTACTCATGGATGGCATAATTATATTGTCATGGTTAAAAAAAATAACGAAATAAATGGTTGGTTTGTGGCGCGAGAATGCGCTAATCTTGGTTTTATCATCGCCCTTCCACTGGTTGTATTGATTCAGCTTGGTCGTTGGCTGGACCAAAATCTTGGCTTTAAAATTTTATTTACACTCATCGCTATCCCAATATCCATCCTTATTTCAGCGCTTGCTATCTACTTCAAAATCAAACGATTAAACAACTAATTCACCTTTCAAAATTATGCACGAAATTTCACTTTCAGCCGAAAAGCTGTTTTTAATTGGATCGTTTAATGTAACCAACGCGCGTCTAACTTCGATTATTGTTTCGATTTTAATTGTCACTTTTACAATAATTTTCCGCCGTTCGCGTTTTTTAGAAACTATCATCGAATTCTTATATGGTTTATTTTCCGATGTGTTGGAATCAAGAAAACTAGCCCGCGAATTTCTCCCGCTCCTTACTACCTTTTTTATTTTCATTGTTATTAATAATTGGTTCGGCTTATTGCCCGGGGTAGGCACCATCAAATATAATGACCTACCACTCCTACGTAGCGCGAACGCTGATCTTTCAACCACTTTTGCCTTGGCGATTATTTCAATCACTACCACCGCTTATTACGGCATCAAACACACCAAAAGCATCTACATCCAAAAATTCTTTAATTTCAAAAATCCAATTTTTTTCGCGGTAGGACTTTTGGAATTATTGGGAGAATTTTCTCGTATGCTATCTTTTTCGTTTAGACTATTTGGCAATATCTTTGCTGGTGAAATTTTACTTTTAGTGATAGCGTTTTTAGTGCCAGTAATCGCACCCTTGCCATTTATTGGGCTAGAAATTTTTGTTGGTTTAATCCAGGCATTAGTTTTCACAATGCTAACACTTGTTTTTTTGAAAATCGCCACAACAAAAGAAGGGCATTAAAAAATGCTAAATTTTAAATTATAAATTAAGTTGCCAAATTGGGCAGAAAGGAAAAAAATGACCGAGGAATCAATTAAGCTCGTTGCCGCTGGGCTAACCATCGCCTTGGGCGGAATGTTGCCTGCATGGGCAATCGGCGCGATGAGTGCCAAAGCAATGGAAGCCATTGGCAGAAACCCAGAAGCGTCTAGTAAAATGCAAACTGTGCTTATTTTAGCCATTGCATTTGCCGAAGCAATCGCGATTTATTCTTTGGTAATCGCATTGATTATCAAATTTGTTTGATATGTAATCGTATTATATTGCGATCGCAATTTTTATAATGAATACTATTGTCAACGCGCAAGAATTAGATCAATCCCCTACCACGCAAGCCCAAACAAAAGCAACAGATCAAAAAACTGGTATCTCTGCCCTTGGGATAGATGGAAGTGGTATTATTTTTCAAATAATCAATTTTTTAATTCTTTATTATCTTTTGAATCGATTTTTATTTAAACCGATCATAAAAATACTGGACGAAAGACAAAAGAAAATTAACGACGCTAATCTTTACATAAAACAAACCAATAAAGAAAAAGCAAATTGGGATAAAATGCAAGAGCAAGCCATAAAAAAAGCCAAGGACAAAACTAATATAATTCTGCAAGAAGCAAAATTAAACGCCGATATGCAAAGCAAAAAAATAATTCAAAAAGCTAGCGACGAAGCAAATCGCGCTACAAAAAGAGCTGTCGCAGAAATCGCGCTTCAAAAAGATAAAATGATAAAAGAAGCAAAAAAAGAACTGATTGATTTGGCTGTTGCCATTACTGAAAAATCTTTAAAAGGAAAAATTGACCGCCAAACCAATATTAAATATTTAAAAAATAATTTATGAAATTAACCACCAGGCAAGTCGCTCGCGGAATTTATCATTATATCGGCGATGAAAACAATAATAACGCAAAAAAAATCTATCGCTTTTTAATTAAAAAAAAGATAAACAAGAAAATTAATATTATTTTGCGATCGCTTGAAAACATCTATTTTGAAAATAGCAGCGCCGAGCCAGTCGCGATAACTTCACACACAAAGCTTGGTAAAGTTGAAAAACAAATTGTCCAAAATTTTATTCAACATAAAATAACTTCCAGAAAAATTGTATATCATTATCAGTTAGATCCGCAAATTTTGGGAGGAGTGAAAATTACCAGTCGCGACAAAGTGTGGGATTTTTCGATAAAAAATAAATTGGAAATAATAACAAATTGTATATGACCAACATCATCGAACAAATAAAAAACGACATTAACGAACTTAAGTTCGAAAAAACAGAGCAAGAAATCGGTGAAGTTTTGGAGACCGGCGATGGTATCGCCAGAATTTCCGGACTGTCAAAGTGTCAATATCAAGAAATGATTATCATTGAAACTGACGAAGGCGAAATCCGCTCAGTCGCCCAAAATCTGGAAGAAGACTCGGTCGGAGTAATTTTGTTTGAAAAAATTTCAGTTGTTAAGGCTGGTCAAAAAGCCAGAAGAACCGAAAAAATTTTATCAATTCCCGTCGGTACAGAACTAAAAGGTCGCGTCGTTAATCCACTAGGAGTGGCAATTGATGGCGGACTAGCTATTAAAACTAGTCAATCTTCCCCTGTGGAAAAAATCGCGCCCGGCGTTATTGCGCGCGCGTCCGTCAACACCCCCCTGGAAACTGGCATCAAAGCCATTGACGCTATGGTGCCAATCGGTCGCGGGCAAAGAGAACTCATTATCGGTGATCGCCAAACCGGCAAAACCGCTATCGCCATTGATACCATTATTAACCAAAAAGACAAAAATGTCACTTGTATTTATGTCGCCATTGGTCAAAAAGAGTCAAAAGTCATTAAAATCAAAGATCGCTTGGAAAAAGAAGGCGCCATGGCTCATACTATCATTGTCCAAGCGTCTGCCTCGTCGCCTGCCACAATGCAATTTTTAGCTCCTTATTCAGGATGCGCGATCGGAGAATATTTTCGCGACAAGGGCGAGGACGCGCTGATAGTCTACGACGATCTTTCCAAACATGCGTGGGCGTACCGTGAAGTCTCTCTCCTCTTGCGTCGCCCGCCCGGACGCGAAGCCTATCCCGGCGATGTTTTTTATCTCCATTCGCGCTTATTAGAACGCGCCGCCAAACTTTCAAAAAAAGAAGGAGGCGGATCGCTGACCGCCCTGCCCATAATTGAAACCCAAGCTGGCGATGTCTCCGCCTACATTCCCACCAATGTTATTTCCATTACCGATGGTCAAATTTATCTGGAATCCGATCTCTTCTATCAAGGAATTCGTCCCGCTATCAATGTCGGTTTGTCAGTTTCTCGCGTTGGCGGAGCCGCCCAAAGTAAGGCAATGAAATCAGTCGCTGGAAAACTACGTCTCGATGTCGCCCAATTTCGCGAGCTTCAAGCCTTCGCCCAATTTTCATCTGATCTAGACGAAGCAACCAAAGAAAAAATCGAACGAGGCAAACGAGTTATTGAAGTTCTAAAGCAAGGACAATATGCGCCTCATCCACAACCTCATCAAGTGGTCGTCTTATATTCGGCTATCAACGGCTTGTTAGATAAAATACCCATTGAAAAAATAATTGAAACCCAAGAAAATATCATTAATGGAATTAACAAAAATGCCCCATCCATCTTTTCCGAAATTGCTAAAACTCAAGAATTATCCGACGAAATTAAACAACGAATTGATTTAGAAATAAAAAAAATAATTAAAGAATAAATAATAATTGTCAATTTTTTGCTTTGTCAAAAATTTGACACAATAATTTTCAGATTTAACTTTTTGTATGCCTAACACTCAAATAATTAGACGAAGAATTAAGTCGATCAAAAATATCACCCAAATCACCAAAGCTATGGAAATGGTCGCCGTTTCAAAAATGAAAAAAGCAGAGGAAAAAACTGCCAAAAGTAAAAAATACGCTGAGCTTGCCAGCGAAATTGCCGTGATATTAAAACTTGCCGGAGCCAATTCCCATCGCTATGTGAAAAATTTTCACATAATAACAAAGGAATTGATTATTATTATCACTTCAAACAAAGGGCTGTGTGGCAGTTTCAATGTGGCGATTTTGAAAAAAATAGTTGATTATATGGGAACGCGCCAAGACCGCCAGTTTGAAATTATCACCATCGGAAAAAAGGGCAATCGATTTCTGCAAAGCCGAGGTTTCCCGGTGATCGCAGATTTTGAAATTTCCGACAATCCAGTAAGTGGCGACATCGCTCCGATATTGCAACTTGTTGACCAAAAATTTAGCGCCAGCGATTGTCAAAAAATTTCCGTTGCTTTTACGGAATTTGTCTCAACCTTAAAACAAATTCCAACTATCTCAGGGCTTTTACCGTTTGAAAAACAAGTCGCAGAAAGCCAAGATATCCCCGAGTCAGAAAAAAATCTAGAATACTTATTCGAGCCGGCTAAATCTCAAATTCTAAAAGCAATCTTACCCAAAATAATGCAAATAAAACTTTTCCAGTATATTCTTGAATCTATCGCCTCCGAACATTCCAGCCGTATGATGGCAATGCAAAACGCCAGTAAGAGTGGCAAGGAAATCGTCACTAAATTGAACCTCCTCTACAACTCCATTCGCCAATCTGCTATTACACAAGAGATAGCTGAGATTACCGCCGGAGCGGAAAACCTTAATTAATATTCATTATTCAATATCCAATATTCAAAAAAAATGGAAAAAACCATAACAAAATTTACTGATTTAATCGTTTGAAAAAAATCGCATCAGCTGGTTTTAGAAATTTATAAAATTACGCAAGATTTCCCTAAATAAGAAGTGTTTGGGCTCACCAGCCAATTGCGTTGAAGCGCAATTTCAATCACATCAAATATAGCCGAAGGATTCGGACGAAAATCATTTAAAAAAAAGCTCCTATTTTCTCTAATCAATTCAACCAAGCAAAAAAATTAATAAATAATAAATTTATAAATAATGGATAATAATATGAATAAAGGAAAAATTACCCAAGTTATTGGTGTGGTGGTGGACTGTTATTTTGATATTAAAAATGGCGCCAAACTACCCAGTATTTATAATGCTTTACAAACAAACAACAATGGTCAAGAGCTAGTTTTTGAAGTTGAACAACATCTGTCAGACGACACTGTTCGCGCCGTTGCCCTTGGCTCAACCGACGGAATTGCTCGCGGACAAGAAGTGATTGACACTGGCTCAGCCATCTCGGTGCCGGTGGGAAAAAATGTCCTTGGCAGAATGTTTAATGTGCTTGGCGAGCCGATTGACGGATTGGGAAAATTTGAAAGAAAAGAAATGCGCGCCATTCATCAGGATCCGCCCGCTTTCACTGACCAAGAAACTAAAACTGAAATTTTTGAAACTGGCATCAAAGTAATCGATTTAATAGCGCCAATAATTAAAGGCGGAAAAGTCGGTATGTTTGGCGGAGCCGGAGTGGGAAAAACCGTTATTATTATGGAGCTAATTGCCAATATCGCCAAAGAACATGGTGGAACTTCGGTGTTTGCCGGAGTTGGCGAGCGAACGCGCGAAGGCAATGACCTTTACCACGAAATGAAAGATTCCGGGGTGCTGGGTAAAACCACTTTGGTTTTTGGGCAAATGAACGAACCGCCCGGCGCGCGCCTGCGGGTAGCGCTTTCAGGATTGACTATGGCGGAAAAATTTCGCGACGAAGGTCAGGATACATTACTTTTTATTGATAATATATTCCGTTTTACTCAAGCTGGCTCGGAAGTTTCCGCGCTTCTGGGGCGGATGCCTTCGGCTGTTGGCTACCAACCCAACCTTGCCACTGAAATGGGCGCGTTGCAAGAAAGAATTACTTCAACAAAAAAAGGCTCTATCACTTCAATGCAAGCAGTTTATGTGCCAGCTGATGATTTGACCGACCCAGCGCCTGCCACTACTTTCGGGCATTTGGATTCAACTATAGTTTTATCGCGCCAATTAACCGAGCTGGGAATTTATCCAGCGGTTGATCCGCTTGATTCCAACTCAATCATTCTTGATCCAGAAATTGTGGGCGACGAGCATTATCGCGTGGCGCGCGCCGTCCAAAAAGTTCTGCAACGATATAGGGATTTGCAGGATATTATCGCTATTTTAGGAATAGAAGAACTGTCCGACGAGGATAAACAGCTGGTCAATCGGGCGCGCAAAATACAAAAGTTTTTATCTCAACCGTTTTCAGTCGCAGAAAATTTTACCGGTCGCCCGGGCAAATACGTCAAAATCGAGGATACCGTCCGTGGCTTTAATGAAATTCTCGAAGGCAAGCACGACGATAAACCCGAGGACGCTTTTTATATGAAGGGAAGCATTTCGGAAATCAATTAGGGAATGAAAAGTTTTAAATTATAATTTAAAATTTCTTATATGTTGCATTTAAAACTAATTAGTAGCGAAAAAACTTTATACGACCATGAGGTCTATGAAGTGCTTTTGCCCACCACCAGCGGACAAATCGCTATTTTGCCGGGTCACGAACCGCTCATCACGGTGGTTGACACTGGCATTATTATTGTGCGATCGCAAAGTAATACCCGCGAAAATGGTCAAGACTATTTAGCTACCACTGGCGGAATAGCGGAAATCAAGGACAATACCGTTCGCATTTTATGCGACAGCGCCACCCGCTCTGAGGACTTAAATGAGCTGGAAATAAAAAAGGCGCGCGATCGCGCGTTGCAAATGAAAAAAGAAGCCAAAGACGATCGGTCGCAAGCCGGCGCGTCCAGCGAACTCGCCCGCTCACTTAACGACCTCAAACTGCTAGAGATGCTCAAAAAACATCGAAAGTAGCTAGGGAGCGAGAGCTAGGGGACGGTTCTCTTTTTAAGGTTTAATTTCTAAAAATCAAGAGAGTAAGCATTATGAAATATGAAATCTTATATCTGACTTCTGAAATCTGAGCCATTCGGGAGCGACCGGACTCGAACCGGCAACCTTCTGCGTGACAGGCAGATGCTCTAACCATTGAGCTACGCCCCCATTGACCAAATTATACAAAAAAAACTCCTAAAAATCAATTTTTAAAAAATTTCCTACGAAAAATTACTAAAAACTCCGCAGGTGTTATTATTTTGAAATTAGCTAATTTTTTTACTTCTTTTTGGTAAAAATGCTTGCGATTAAGGGTGATAAAATAATCAATTTTTAATTTTTGCGCTGTGCTAAATATAACAACATCAGAATGTTTGGAAATCCAATTAGAAATTTGAGTGTTTATATTTCTTATGTTTGAATATATGTTTATGCCAGTTTCTGATAGCACTTTAAAATATATCGGCAAGTATTTTGGTAATTTCCTAGCTAAATTTCGCCCAACTTCGTCAACAACTAATTTTGATGTGAACACTTCAAGATTCGCAGATTGAATTAACCTTAAAATATCGGCAGACGCGCCAGTTGTTGACCCTAGTCCAGTGATAAAAATGTTACTATCTAAAAAAATCTTAAACTTCATTTTCGTCTAAATCCTTGAGTAAATCTTTGACTGTTAACCCTGCGTCCATAAGCATTTGCGCGCCGATTTCCTGTGCTTTTTCAACAATCGATTCTTTGATCCGTAAGTAAATTCCATCACCCATTGAATAAATATACATCATATCATTGGCTTCTATTTTGTACTTATCCCTAATTTTTCGAGGGATGGTAATTTCTCCCCGTTCTCGAACTCTCACTTGTGTCATATTATTTTAATTATTTTCTGATTTCAGAATATCAGAAATTCAGAACTTTGCCAAATAAATGGTATAAAGCTTCAGTATTCGCGATAATTTGATAGAATTCGTATTTAATTGCATAATTTATGCAAAACTTCCGCTTATTTCAAGACAGCTGAATACCTTGTGGCTTGCCACAAGGATGAAGCCATTTCAAATAGCAAAATAAAGAATACCGCGGGGCTTGCCCCGTCGGATTCTTTGTTGTTATGCTTAATTCGTCGGTCGTTATTCTCGTTCCGCCCGTCATTCCCGTGAAAACGGGAATCCAGTCCGAATGGATCCCCAATCCGAAGCGCTTCGCTTTCGGTT
>PFTZ01000079.1 GCA_002789815.1 Candidatus Berkelbacteria bacterium CG_4_9_14_3_um_filter_39_23 | reverse complement strand
GAGAGCCAACCCCAACAATTTGCCATCATATTTGGGGTTACTCAAACACTGCGCAGGATATAAATTGGAACGAAAAATTATCGCACACTTAACCCAAAAAGTCTAACCTTGCGCATCAAGTAACATATAATCTAACTATGAGGCAACCATTCTGTAATATAAAAACCTAACCGTAAGCTACAATAATTCCTTGTCTGAATATACAATATTAACAAGGAGGAAAGGTGAATATGCAATCAACCAAACAATATCTAGAAGAGTTACAAAAAGAGTATCTTGTGGCAACTAAGCTACAAAAGGGGCTTCTACTTAACGAAGCCGAGAAACGCACTGGTAGAAACCGAAAATATCTCATAATTCGTCTGTCGGCTAAAACTAATTGGCACAAGGCGAGAAAGAAGACTGTCCGCAGTAGCCAATATGGCAGTGATTTAGTTTTTCCCTTAGTTAAACTTTGGGATATCTTTGATCATCCCTGCGGGCAGAGGCTCAAACCGTTAATTAAAACGGAACTAATAAAACTCTGCCATTGGGACGAGATAGATATCAGTGGTCAGCAAACAGAACAGTTAATCCAGATGTCAGCTAAAACAATCGACACCCTTTTGGCTCATGAGAAAGAAGTTCGACATCTCAAGCAACATTATTCTCAGACAAAAAATCCACTCCTGTATCAAAAGATACCGACTAAACTCTCCCACGAATGGGATCGGGAATTACTGGGACAAATCCAGATCGATGGCGTCGAACACTGCGGACAAACTACCGCTGGCGACTATGCCCATACTATCTCTCATACCGATATCTCCTCCCATTGGTGGGAAGGACAAGCAGTCATGGGTAAAGGGAAGGTACGAACTTTAGGGGCGATCAAACAAGCTCAAGCTCGTTTTCCTTTTAATTGGATTGAGATACATCCGGATAACGGTACCAGTTTTATCAACTACTTTATCTACGACTATGCCAACCTAACCGGTCTGGAGTTTTCTCGTAGCCGAGCCTATCGCAAGAATGATAATTGTTTTGTTGAACAAAAGAACTCACAGAATGTTCGTAAGGTATTTGGTCATGTCAGGTATGATACCCAAAGAGAAGTAGATATCTTAAACAGTTTGTATCAAAACGAGCTTCGTCTCTACAAAAACTTCTTTCAACCTGTTATGCGACTCGAAACAAAGATTAGAGACAAGGGGCGTATCTATCGCAAATACCAAGAAGCGCAAACACCCTATCATTGGCTAATGGTATCCAAAGAAACACCAGCTAGAGTAAAACACCAACTAGAGAGAATCTACCAGAACCTTAACCCAGCCGAGTTAAAAAGAAGCATTGATAACAAGTTAAAGTTACTGACAAAAGTTTATCAGTCAAAACATCTACCAAGCAAGCAAAAACAACTATTAGAGAATACTGTTTCGGTTAGGTTTTCTAATTACCCAATAGGTCGATTTGGGTTAGGTAGTTTGGTTACTTGACACGGATTACGAATTTAACCAAAGAATAGTCAATAATGGTGGGACAATCTTACTAAATCCTCATCTTGTAAATTTTTATTATCCTCCTAATACTATTAGAAAGTTTATTCGTAAAGTGTTCACGAATGGCTACTGGGTTGTAATGTCTGATTATCTTTCTAAAAAACGCTTTCATGCCATGCGACATTATTTTCCACTATGTATTATATCCATTTCAATAATACTCATTGTTGGAGGGTATTGGTTTGCCATAAGTTGGAAGATATTTTATGTATTGATTTTTATATATATGCTTATAAACATGGCATTTTCTATGATTAGTGCAATTTCAAATAAAAACAT
>PFTZ01000085.1 GCA_002789815.1 Candidatus Berkelbacteria bacterium CG_4_9_14_3_um_filter_39_23 | reverse complement strand
CAATGCCAGAAAAATTTTAGCCAATGCGCAGATTTTACGCTTTTTAATTTTGAAAACAACTGATAAAAATCTTGAACAAGAATCTTTAAGCGCCAAAATTGACCTGCAAAAAAAACGCGATGAGATAAGGGTCGCGCAAAAAAAGGAAGCGAAAAAACAAAAGCTAGAAATTACACCAGAATTACCGACCGAAATTAAAAAAGCAGATAAACTCCAACAAAAATTAAAGGTTACTACAGCCAAACAAAAACCCGAAACTAAACAAACAGCCAAAGCAAAACCGACAAAACAAGATAGTGAAATTACCGATAAAAAACGGCTTGAGGATTTGGACAAAAAATTAGCGGAAATTTTATCTGATGACACAAAAATTTAATTGAAACAATGTATAGTGTTAACAAAGCAACTATTTTAGGAAATTTAACCCGCGACCCAGAATTACGATCCACTCCCAATGGTCAATCAGTGGCAAATTTTGGCGTAGCAACCAACCGCAAATATAAAAACACATCAACCGGAGAAGTTGTCGAGGACACGCAGTTTCACGATGTGGTGGCTTGGGGAAAATTAGCAGAAGTGATCAATCAAATTTTCAAAAAAGGAAATAAAATTTATTTAGAAGGACGTTTGCAAACCCGCCAATGGGAAGCGCCTGACGGATCAAAGCGCTATCGCACAGAAATTATAATGGATAATTTTGTCGCTTTAACGCCAAGAGCAGAAGGGTATTCGCCTGACGCGTCAGTGCCGACAACTGCGCCAACATCACCGCAAGAAGATGCTCCGTCTGCCAAACCAACAGACAATTCTGCTAAGTCAAATATAACCTCAAACGCAAAACCCACCACCACCGCAACGGATGAAGAATTTAATTTAGACGATATTCCGTTTTAAGAAAAATTATGAGAAAAAAATGTATTTTTTGCCAACACAAAGTAACTGCCATTGACTTTAAAGAAACAGCGCTTTTGGGACGTTTTCTTTCTTCGTGGGCTAAAATTAAACCAGCGCGCGAAAACGGAACTTGCGCCAAGCATCAGAGAAAATTAAAGCTGGCTATCAAAAACGCCCGTTTTATGGGGCTGATGCCCTTTACTAAAGGGTGAGATTTATTACTAAATAATCTTTCGTACGAAATTATATGATTGCAGTAGAAAAAATTGCTTTGTAATAAGTCTATGAGCTATTCATTGGCAGAACTAAAACCTGGTTTGAAAATTGAATTTCGGGGAGAGCCTTTTCAGGTAATCGAAGCGCGTCATAGCAAGATGGCGCGCAGTATGGGGCAGGCGCAGGTAAAAATTAAAAATTTAATTTCGGGAGAAATTATTAATCATAGCTTTGCTGGTAATCAAACGATTGAGCCAGCTGAGGTTAATTTTCGCAAATTTCAATTTTTATACGAAAGTGCTGGTCAATTATTTTTTATGGACCCGCAAAATTTTGAGCAAATCAGCGTTAAACCGAGCGAAAAGAAAAAATGGCTGAAACCCAGCCAGGAAGTTGATCTCATATTTTGGGAGGAGCGCGCGATTGGTTTTTCTCTGCCAACAAAAATTTCTTTGAAAGTAAAAGAAGCAGACCCAGGACTCCGTGGCGACCGCCAAACCGCCGGGCTAAAGAAAATTACTCTGGAAACTGGCGCTTATATCAACGCGCCCTTGTTTATCAAACCAGGTGATAAAATTATCGTCAACACTGATACCGGAGAATATGTGAAAAGAAATTAAATCAATATATAAAATTTCTAATACCGCAACTTACACAA
>PFTZ01000026.1 GCA_002789815.1 Candidatus Berkelbacteria bacterium CG_4_9_14_3_um_filter_39_23 | reverse complement strand
AATCTCCGTTTATGCTCCTTGCTCCGCTATAGATGTATTGATAAATAGTTTCGTAGGCGATAGTTTTTCCAGCCAGATGGGGTAGAGGAAAATGCGCGAGCCGTCCAGCTATTTGCTGTGGGCTCCAATCGTTTTTAAGACGCTCTGCTACCCAATTTCTTAGAGGCAGATTTTGATCTAATTTTCGTTTGTTTGTTTTCCTGGCTTTTCTATCACAAGCTTTTTGTGCGATGATGGCGTTGTAGGGAAAGTAAGGGCTGGAATTGCGCTTTATCTCACGCGATATATCGCTGTTGTTTCTTTTGACAAGTTTAGCTATTTTGCGGTGCGATTTACCAATTTTCAACCAATACTCAATTAGCTGGCGTTCGTAAAAGTTAATACGTTTATTTGTCATTTTTGCTCCTTTCGCAAGATATTGATTATCCTACGAAAGTGTTGCAGTGTAAATGGAATTCGCCCGCTTGAGGCGTGGGTTTGACAAATAGGAACTATCGTGTTATAATGCTTATTAGTCCCGACCACCGTTGTGGCGGGCACGAAAAAGGAGTTGCTTGTTATGGTGTCGAAAGCTATTTCCGTTGACTTTGCGCAAGACCCACTCTCCGAATTCCGTGAAATCAAGGACCTGATAGTCATCGGTCCCGCTGAGTGGAAAAAGGCGGTGCGTGGCGGTGGGTACAAGAATCGTAATCCTCTCTGTCTCTCACAAAACTGGTGTCCCTGCCCACAGGTGCCCTACTCGGTGGAGCAGATGAGGCAACTCGTCGAACTCTCCAAGGCGCCGGAGTGGAACACCAGGGTGGTACTGTGGTTGGCTCTGCCCAAGGTTGGCGGAGTTTTGACCTCCCTCATGGGGCAGAGCGAGTTGTGGGGAATCGCCCACGACAATCTTGTTGGGGGCCAAGTGCGCTCGGATCCGTTCTGGTCAAATTGGTTCGTTGAGCACAGGTATCCTTGTGCGCTCGAACCCGCAGTCACCGAGCCCACTTGGCTTGTGGGCTACGAATTGCCAAGGTGGACAATCATGTACTGCTTTAGTTACCAGCAAAAGCTGGCACGGGATCGCGAGATGTCGATCATGACCGCTTCCCAGTATGCTCTTATGTGCAACTTGCTCGCCATCAACGGCGTGTGGTTCCATAAGAGAACATGGTCGAGGACATCGTCAATCATTGACGGCTGCCCCCTCAGTGTTGGCTGGTATTCCGAATATGGTCTCGACATCGACTGGCGCTGGTGGATCCCCATGGGTGTCGATAGCCGTGTGGGCGCCTCAGTCGAGGGAGTTCCGTTCTAGCTTGGTATCTTAGCCCCTTGGATCTTTTGATCCGGTTGGTCTTTGGACAAAGCATTAGTGCTGTCGAGGCAGGGCGCATTTGTTTGCGTTCTGCCTTTTTTTTTGTGAAAAAACATATCTTGTGGTATCATCAATATTCCTGAGTTCAGCGCAGTTTACCCAATTATTCGATTTTTGCAAATATTTACTCTCAAATAGACTGCTTTTTGTTTGAAAATGGGACACTGAAAATGGTATTATGATGGCACAATGTTCATCAGAAAAACTAAATCAAGAAAATCAACCTGTTTTCAAATTGGTCAAAAGATAAATGGCAAATTTGTTCTAATCAAGCACATTGTCAAGTACCCCTTTTTTAAACAAGTTGTCTCTGTCTCTGGGGACTGCTAATTGTTAATGATTTTAAATAATATTGATCTCTGAATTTTATTGGGGAAGTTTTTAGTGTGGTGTGAATTCTGTTTTTGTTGTAGTAGTTTATATGTAGATAAATTGCCTCAATCAGTTCTCCCAATGTCTCGTATTGATCCGGTCGACCAAGATCAACTTTGAATTGAGAGTAAGATGACTCTTGGAAGCCATTCTCCCATAGATGACCCTTTTTACTCATTGAGACGATAATTTTGTTATCGCTCAATATTTTAATGTAGTCGTTTGAATCGTATTCACTGCCTTGATCTGAGTGGTGATAGCGCGGTAGCACCCAAGTTTTGCTAATCGCCATATTTAAGGCATCTATTACCAGATAGCGCTCATGATTATTAGCAATACTCCAGCCCAATATCTCTCTGGTGAATAAGTCCATAACCGTAGATAGATAAATGAACTTTCCGTGAAACATAATATAAAGGGGAAGCAAGTTCAACAAGGTTCAACAAGGGGACGTTTCTCTTTTACTCTGGACTTTTCTAATTTTTTCGGATTTGTATGAAATTTCCACGCTCACTAGATTGAGATTTCCACGCCTACTAGATTGAAATTTCCACGTCTACTAG
>PFTZ01000014.1 GCA_002789815.1 Candidatus Berkelbacteria bacterium CG_4_9_14_3_um_filter_39_23 | reverse complement strand
AATTATTTTCTTCCATAAAATTTTTAGGGCAATCTTGTTGAGCGATTTACCCTCCTTTTTTGTATTTACATTATAGCACGATATTTTTTAGCTTTCAAAATCGAGCATGGGTTTTCGTTTAAGCTTTAAAAAGCACAACCAACAGTAGCCCTATAAGGCAGATTAAAAAATTAGTTTGTAAAGCAAAGGTCCGACAGTAAATAATAAAGAATGGTTATCTGGTAAAGCTATTAAGTTTAAACTTTCGTTGATTTGTTCTTGGGTGCTATAATCAAGTTTCTTGATTTCTCCTGTCTTAATATTAATTTGATAAAAAATATCATTACCCGTTGATTGGATGTTGGCAGTATAAAAGTAGTTAGCATCTGGTGACCAAGTGGTGTTATAAATAGACGAATCTAAAATGAATTCGGTAATTTTTTGCGCGTTCTCATTATATATGACGATTATTTTTTGATGATTGATTTCGCTTTTTATGGCAAATAATCCGTTTTTATGAGCTGGAACTATTTGTCCAATCATAGCAATATCTGTTTGTGTTTTTTCCATGGAATCGAGATTAATAATGTATAGACTATTTTCTAAAACATCTTCACCTTCAATGCCAAAAGGTTGGGGTTGGTAATATATTTTATTTTTTGTCAGGAAATCGTATTTGATTAAATCATCTCCTGTTATATTCAAAACAGTTTTGACTGAATTATTGGTTAAGTCGATTATTTTTAATTGCCTACTTTCTGTATCCTGTTCAAGATAGATAATTTTGTTTTCATAGGGCGACCAGATTGGGCTAGATATATTTTCGGCTAGTTTTGACAATTTTTTGTTTTTAATATCATAAATCCAATAATATATAAAACCATCTTGAGCTCCATCAAAAGATAAAATATTGTCATTGTCTTTAAAATTCTGTTTATCATAAACAACATTGATAATAGCTTTTGAATGATCGTATGACCAACTGATATTGTCTAAGCCCTCATATTCAGCAAGGGTTTGTTTCACGGAATCATTTGTCAACTTTCGCTCAAAAATGCTTGAGATATTTTGTTCATTGTAATAATAAATAATAGGATTATTGACAGGGTCAATTTCAATAGAAGGATAGCGGGCGTTATCATCAAAAACCTGAGCTATTGAAGCATTGATTAATTTGGTATTATTTATAATAACATTAGTAGCGTCAATGTTATTATTGCTAACGCTGTTCTTGCGAGTTAATAAATAATAATATACAGTCCCCACTATCAAGGATATTGTCAATACTGCGCCTAAAATGTATAATATTTTCCTTTTCATAGTTGTTTCTTATAAAAAGTGAATAAATGCTCTTGATATTAATTTTACTCTACGGGAGACATGTATTGCAAATAAGGATAATAAAGAGATAAAAAATACTGCCCGTTTTCTACCATGAGCACCACTCTTACCATTGGTAGGCGCATATAGCACCCGGTCGTTTTTTTATTTAATATAAACATATAGATAATTAAAATCCTCATGCGGACCGGCGCTTCTAAGTTCTTGCAGTGTGACTTTAAAGGTTGCGCAATCTCGTGGACCAGAACTATGAACAATAAAACTACTATCATTGGTATCGTACCCAACCATCACCATAACATGCCTTTTTTGTCCACTTATTATCAATTTTTCCCCTTCTTTTCTGTATAAACGCGAATAAAACAAAACTGGTTTGCCTTGCTCTAAGCTATTGATCACAGTTTGGATTTCGTTAAGATAATTAGTTCCCTGAACCCAATGATAACCCGTTTCCCTGTTTAAAGCGATTAAAGTGCTACTGTATTTTTTATGAAGCTCGGAAGAAGTATAATTTTCTTGACCATGGGTTGCCCAAGAAATTATCATTGCGGTTGCGGCATAAGCGCAGTCTGACCCAACATCTTGTTTTTTGCAGGGGATATTTGCAACTTGCCCGCTAACTAAATTTTCAACATCAGTTTTGGCACACTCAATCATACCGTCAGGCAAGAGTTTCCTTAAAAAGACAATTCGATTTTCCATACCACCAGAGACATAGCCAAATTCATTGTAGGAGTTTTTTCTTTCAGCTGATACATAATTATAAAGTAATCTTGTCCAAATATTTTCACCTTCTGGCTGGGTGTAATAGCCACGATTTTCAATTGCATCGTTAATTACCCCCAAAGCGCCAGCCAATTGGTTTTCGAACCCCTTATCTTTTCCGTTAAATTTACCATAACCAAAAGCTTTGTATTCATTGCCAAAAGTTTGCTCTGCGTTCCAAAAAGCTAATAAAATAGCTGGATTAATATGCGCTTTTTGGGCTTCGCTAAAAATTTGGTCTATCCTTTCTTTTTTTGGGATATTTTTAAGATGCATTTTTTTTATAATATTCCATGCTATATCCGGGTCGCTTAATGTTTGAGTATCACGAAAAGCAGAGTCAACTAACACACACCCACCGTTTCCAACATTGGTTGACAGCTCCAGCCCCATATTCCCGCCGGAGAATATCAAAAAGACAGCGATGCCGATGAGCATCGCTCCGCCGATCGCTATCCCGAGGCACGCGCAACTAATTCCAAATTTGCTTTTGGGCATTTTGATTGATTATGATGGCGAGTTGTGTGGATATTCCGTAGCCTACGAAAATAACTAAATAACACCACTTACATAAAATATTATTCCACCCCCTTGCCGTCCTCAACCGAAAGCGAAGCGCTTCGGATTGG
>PFTZ01000035.1 GCA_002789815.1 Candidatus Berkelbacteria bacterium CG_4_9_14_3_um_filter_39_23 | reverse complement strand
TTTGTCAAGAATTAAAATTTCAGGCTTTAATATTTGAATTTTGAAATTTACTTAATATACCTTCTGGTTGAAAAAAAGCTAGAAATAGTGGTAATAAATACTGCCAATGCTACCTGCAAAAGCGCGATAATATACCACAAGTCAAAAAGATAATTTTGGAAATTGATATTTAAAAAATATAGTTGATCGTTGATTATCGGCGCGATAAACTTTCCGCCTAGCGCCAATAAAGCCATTGAAATTATCGTCGCCAAAATTCCATACATAATTGCTTCAACCACAAAAGGCAGATTGACAAACGCGCTCGACGCGCCCACCAGCTCCATAATTTCTATTTCCTCCCGCCGAGAAAAAATAGTTAAACGAACTGTGTTGAAAATCACAATCACAGAAATTCCGATGAAAATAAACGACAGCGCGCTTCCCGCCCAATTGACAAAATTAGTCAATCGCAAAATTTTATCAATCACATCGCTGTTTTCTTTGTAAGATACTTTGTAAATTTTATCTTGGTAGGTCTGATTGTCGAGTAGGTTGACTACATCGTCAAGCGTTTTTTGATTTTGGGTTTTAATTTGAAGTGAACGGAAAAGCGGATTTTCTTCTGATGTGACTAAATTTTTTATGTTTTGCGGGATCGGTCTGCTTTGCCATTTAGCCACCGCACCTTCTTTTGAAATATATTTAACTGAATCTAAATCAAACCGCGAGCTTAATTTAAGCTGAATATCTTGTATCTCTTTTTCTGCTGTTTCATCGTAGAAATATACCATAATATCAATTTTTTCTTTAATCATCTGCGTGGCGGAAGTAGCTGAAAAATGGAGAATTACAAAAATCGTGACAGTGGTAAGCGTCAAGCTAGTCATCACCACTGCGGCGATTGATAACGACCAATTGCGTAAAAAGTTATTTACACCCAATTTTATTATCCGTGATAAACGAGTGAACATATTTCAATTTCAATTTAAAATTTTAAAAGTATTTTGACCGATTTTGGTCTTGGGTGATTTTGCCGTTTTCCACTTTTATTACCCGACGAAAAAGCTGGTTAACAATAGATTCATCGTGCGTTGCCAGCACCACCAATGTGCCCGATCGATTGATTTGAAGCAACAGATCAATTACTTCTTTGGTATTTTTCGGATCTAAATTTCCCGTTGGCTCATCAGCAATTAAAATTTTTGGCGAGTGAATCAGTGCGCGCGCGATAGACACCCTTTGCTTTTCACCACCTGACAGCTCATGCGGATAATTATTCGCCCGATCAAACAGCCCGACCATATTTAATATCTTGGGCACCCGATCTCTAATTTCTGATGTCAATGCATCGCAAACCTCAAGAGCAAAAGCGATATTTTCAAAAACAGATTTGTGCGCTAATAATTTATAATCCTGAAAAACGACTCCGATTTTTCGGCGGTATTTTGATAAAGTGCGACGGTTGAAACTAGCCACATCCCGTCCAGCCACGATAATTTTTCCGCTTGACGGAATTTCTTCGCGGATAAGCAATTTAGCTAAGGTTGATTTTCCTGCGCCAGACGGTCCAACGATTGACACAAATTCGCCCGGTCTAAATGCCACGTTAACCTTGCACAGCGCTTTGATGTTGCCATAATTTTTGCTCACCTCAAAAAATTCCACTAAATTGGCTGGTTTCGTGCCAACAATTTTAACTTTGGAAATCGCGTCTTTTTTTAATTTTGCAATGAGTTGCATCACCCGTCCTTTGATAAATGTAAAAATTAAATATGAAAATGCAAAAATGAAATTAAAATTATTTCAACGATGCAATAATAATTTTTACACGACTTACGAAAAATATCATTATACCCCTTGCCATCCTCAACCGAAGGCGAAGCGCTTCGGATTGGGGATCTAGTCCTGACTGGATTCCCGTTTTCTCGGGAATGACACACCCCTTGCCATCCTCAACCGACTGCCCCCTTGTCATCCTCAACCGAAGGCGAAGCGCTTCGGATTGGGGATCCACATTCCTTTTTG
>PFTZ01000027.1 GCA_002789815.1 Candidatus Berkelbacteria bacterium CG_4_9_14_3_um_filter_39_23 | reverse complement strand
TTCGTTTTTTGTGATTTTCAATAACTTTTTATTATTTTCCTCTTGGCGCGTTTGCCATACTTTTTGTTTTTTGGCTAAATTTTTAACTTCGGTTTCTCTTTGGGTTTTAATTTTTTTGTCACGCTCAATTTGTTTTTCCAGCGCTTTTGCCATGTGCGTGGCAAGCTTATCCTCGGCTTTTTCCTCTAGCGCGTCGAGATTAGAGCAGATTGTTTGAGGAGGTTTTGTGGCATTTCCCCCACTGGTAGGAGCTTCTGATTGCGCCACTTTCAAAACCGCTCCATTAAAAACTAACCCTGCAAAAATTAAACTAAAAATCGTTTTCTTCATACGCCTTTGAAACATTACTTAATTCTTGCGCATCATTATCAGCCAAAGATGATTCGTCGTCCATCCCTTGAAAATAATCAAATTCCTCGTCTGCTTGACTGTTAAGGGCTTTGATTAAATCGTTTGGGTTGCTAATAGTGTCTGGCTTGGTTTCGGTTGCGCTGGTTGTTGAATTTTCGGTTGTATCGCCTATGGTGTTTTGCCTGACAGAATAGATTACCACCCCAATCACCACGACTAGCATAATAACGCAAATTGCGAGCACAATATTGACAAATTTTCTCATAATTTTATGTTAGCCCACTCGCCTATAAATTACAATCTTATTCTCCCCCTGCCTTCTCCAAAACTTTTTTTCCAGTCGGGATATTCCAAACTTTGCGCGAAATTTTTTTGAGCATCAAATTTCGCAATCCGAATTCTTAAAATTGGCGGCGGGAGAGGGATTTGAACCCCCGTGCCTTTTACAAAGCGCATGGTTTTCGAAACCAGCCCAATAAGCCACTCTGGCATCCCGCCATCTTAAAATCTCAAATCTCAAAAAACAAATCTCCAACATTCAATATCTAGTTTTCAACTCCTACCTTTTTTTCTTACCGTCAATTCAACGCCCCCCCTGCTACGCGATTTCTCGAGTAAATTGGGGTCAACTTTTTTCTCAGCCACCCCTACCACCTTGTCTTTCCCAGTATTTTTAAGAATAATTCTTTGCTGGACTACGGTAAAAGCGGTTGACACCGCCCAATACAACGGCAACGCCGCTGGCAGAGCCCGACCAACCATAATCGTCATTATAGGAAAAATAAAAATCATTTGGTAGGTAAGCGAGGTTGCCATATCCATTTCCTTGCCTGCTTCTTTTTTTGGCTTCATCTGCCACGAGCTCGCCAGTTGCAACGCGCCAGAGGTAATTGGCAAATACCATTTTTCCACCTCTGCTAAGTTAATCCCAAAAAATATCATATTGAGATTTGCGGGCGCTTTTACAAAAGAGTAAAGCAAATCATACCGATGCCCGGCTGTGCCAATCTCGCGAAACACATAGTACATAATAAACATAATGGGAAGTTGCACGAGCATCGGCAGACACGAACCAACCGGATTTATCTGGTGTTTTTTGTATAAATCCATTGTTTTTTGCCGTTGAATCGTAGGGTCGTTTTTAAATTCCTCTTTGATTTTATGCATTTCCGGCTGAATAATTTTCATCTTTTTTTGCATTCTGGTCGCTGAATTAGTCGAAGGCAAAAGCGCCAAACGGATAAGAATGGTCATTAGCACAATCGCCCACCCCAAAGAATTTCCCGGAATGATCAAGGTAAGTAAAACCAAAATATTGAATAATGGTTTAAGCAGGATAACTTTTAAAAATGCTTTCATTGGTTTATAATTTAGATTTTAAATTTAATAATCTGGAATATATTTTCAAATGAAGTTTCCGCCGAAGCAAGCCCGAAGACATCCGCCATCTCTTCATAAATAATTGGAGTTGGGGATTTGGTTAGAAATTGGGAATGGGCAATTTATTTTACTGGGTCTTCTCCTCCCTTGCTCCATGGATTACAACGCATCACCCGTAAAAACCCCTTCCACAGCCCTTGTATGGCGCCATACTTTTCCACCGCCTGCAAGCAATACATACTGCAACTGGGAGAAAATGGGCAAAAGCCCTGTGGATAATAACGACGAAACCAGCCGTGATCCGGGGATAAAATTTTTTGATAAAATTTAATTAGCTTTAAGATAGTTTTTTTAGCCATTGCTCAATATCTTTGTTTATTATTTCAAAGCTTTTTTCCAAGTCAGGTGTCTGATAAAAACTCAATACTACTTTTTTGGCATTAAGGTTGCGCCCTTCTTTTTTAAGCGCTTGGTGTAAAACCGCCTTAAGCTGTCGTTTTAAGCGATTACGCACCACTGCTTTGCCCGACACTTTTTTGGATACCATTATGCCAAATTGGGTTTTAAGCTGGGTTTTAAGCGACGGGCTAGGACAAGACCAAATTTTTAATACTTGAAAATATGCCGGTCGGCTACTTTTTAACACGCAACTAAAATTTCGCTTTCCTTTGAGCGATTGACTTTTTTTCAGCATAGAAAAATTATACCAATAAGTTAATTAAAAAGCCAGCAATCTATCCACTGCCAATCTAGCGTTTTTTCCACACACTGGGTTGACGGCTGTGGAAAACTTTTTTATGTTAGTATTATGAGTGTGGAAAATAATATGAACCCAAACGAAATTTGGCAGGCAATTCTCGGAGAAATGGAAGTTTTACTCTCTAAGCCCAATTTTAATACTTGGTTTAAAAATACCTCACTCTTGTCTGTGGATAAAAACCAAGCGGTAATTGCGGTGCCCAACGAATTCACTGCCAGCTGGTTTAGGAAAAAGTACCATACTAAAATTTTTGAAGCAATAAAAAAGCATTGTCCAATTTTAAAGATTGATTATAAAATTATTAGCCCACAAGTGAACGAACAACTTAAAACTGCGTTTGAGATTAAACTGATCGAACCACCAGAAAAACACCCCGACAAAACCCCAACCAGCCATAATGGTTTAAGGGCTGATTTCACTTTTGATTCGTTTGTGGTGGGCGGACAAAACCGTTTGGCTTATGCCACTGCCCTGGCTGTGGCGCAAAGCCCGGGGGTGGTACATAACCCTTTATTTCTCTATGGAGGGGTGGGGCTAGGAAAAACCCATTTGCTCCACGCTATCGGTAACCAAATCTTTAAAAACGAACAAAAAGCGAAAATCTTTTATATTTCTTGCGAGGACTTTTGTAATGAATTTATTTATTCAATTCAAACCAATACAACCGAATCATTCAAAAAAAAGTATCGCAACGTAGATGTGTTTTTGGTTGACGATATCCAATTCTTATCCCGCAAAGAAGGCACTCAACAGGAATTTTTTCATACTTTTAACGCGTTACACCAAAAAAATCACCAAATTGTGATGACATCCGACCGCCTGCCACGGGAAATCCCCCATCTAGAAAGCCGTTTATCGTCTCGGTTTGGTGGTGGAATGGTCGCTGATATTCAAATGCCCGAAACTGAAACAAGACAAGCAATTTTAAAAGCTAAATCGCAGGCGCGCGGTTGGGATGTTCCTAACCCAATCCTTGAATTTATCGCCCAAAATATCAAATCAAATGTGAGGGAACTGGAAGGGGCGCTCAACCGACTCGTCACCCAAGCGATGATTACCAACCAAGAAATCACACCTGAATTTGCCACCAATACTCTGGAAGGGATTATCGCGTCTAACTCGCATAAAAATTTTGACCCGTCAGAAATTATTGCCAAAACCGCTCAGTATTTTAATTTAGCAGTGAACGATATTTTAGGGAAAAGTAGGGAAAGAAAATTAGTCCGCCCCAGACAAATTGCAATGTACATAATGCGCGACGAGCTCAATATGCCATTTCCTAAAATTGGCGATGTTTTGGGTGGAAAAGATCATACCACCATAATGCATGGGGTTAAATTGATTACTAATTTAATTAAAAAAGATGAGCAAACTCAAAATCATATCACCCTAATTAAAGAGAACCTTTATAGCGCCAACTAATATTAAATTATCCCCCTCAGTGCAAAAAACCAGTGAATAACAGATGGATAAACTTACACCACATTAAAATAGCAACCTTTATTCATTATTTATCAACATTGATTTACTTGTTTTCCACCTACTTTAAATCTGTTATTCCACTTTTCCACAACACTTATTATTATTAAAATTTTATCTATATTAAATTAATAAAATATTAAAAAAGAAAGGAAAAAATGAAAATAGAATGCACCCAAGAAAGATTATCTCATGCAATTCAGTTAGTGGCTAAAATTAGCACACCTAAAGCAACCCTGCCAATACTAGGTAATTTATTACTCACAACTAAAAAAGGAGGACTTAAAATTTCAGCCACTGATTTAGAAATTGGAATAACTACTTGGATTGGCGCTAAAATAGACCAAGAAGGCGCACTAACTGTCCCAACCCGTCTTTTAAGTGAATTTATTTCTACTAATTCTGATAAAAATATCTTACTTGAAGGAACAGAAAATAATCTTAAATTAAAAAGTGAACATTTTAACGCCAATATCAAAGGGATTGAAGCCAGTGAGTTTCCAATTATTCCAGAAGTTAAATCTGATTTTACCTTTTCAGTTCCCAAAACTCTTTTATCTGAAGCAATTAGTCAGACAGTTTTTTCCACCGCGATGGATGATACCAGACCAGTTTTAACTGGTGTTTTATTTAAAGTTGAAAAAAATTTGGTCAAGGTGGTTGCCACTGATAGTTTTCGTTTAGCGGAAAAAACGATCAATCTAGCCAAACCAACTACCGAAAAAGCAGAATTTATTATTCCAGCCCATACTTTGCAAGAGGTGGTGAGAATTTTACCTGTGGCTGAGCTTAATGTGGAAATATCAGTTTCGTCCAACCAAGTGTTGTTTAATTTTGGCAGTGGAACAGAGTTAGTAACACGGCTGGTTGACGGGGAATTTCCTGATTATACTCAAATTATTCCGCAAGCGAAAAAAACTTCGGTAGCTGTGATTAAAAGAGAAGTGGCGAGCGCGATCAAAATGGCGAGTTATTTTGCCAGGGAGTCTGCCAACAATATCAAAGTGGTGGCTGGCGTAGGTAAAGGTTTGCAGATTGTTGCCACCTCGCCTCAACTAGGGGATAATGTTTCGCAGGTTTCCGCTGAAATTGTTGGCGAGGAGATTGAGATTTCGTTTAACGCCAAATATCTTTTAGACGCTTTGTCAATTATTGAAGGTGAAAAAGTTTGTTTTGAGCTCAATGGAAAATTCAGCCCAGCGGTGCTAAAACCAGAAAAAAACAAAGATTATTTGTATATTATTATGCCACTAAGGTTAGAGGAATGAAACAAAGATTAACAAATTTACCCGACTTACGCAACTTACATCTTCCATCTATATAAGTATTTACAGAGTTCGGATATTTGCCTGCTGGCAAATTCCTCGTGCTCACGCCAGTCGCGCTCACAAGCCTCTGAAAATACTATATAGACTGGAAGCTTTATTTGAATAAGTAACAGGATATTTGCGTAAGTCGTGTAAATAGATTAAAGATTTTAGAATGAAACTTATTTCTCTTCGTCTGCAAAATTTTCGCAATTATGAGGATTATATTTTTGAGCCAGATGGGTTAACAATTATTGTTGGTCCTAATGGTATTGGCAAAACAAACATTTTGGAAGCAATTCGTTTTTTGTCGCTGTTTAAAAGTTTTCGGGCTAAACGGCAAGCTGACCTTGCGCGCTGGGGGCAGGATTATTTTCGTTTAGAGGCAAGTTATCAATACCAACCCCCAAAAGAAAAAAAAATTGAGGTCTACCAAGATAAAACTCAAAAAATTGGCAAGTTAAATGGCGTTAAGAAAAATTTAGCCGAGATGGTGGGCGAGTTGAAAACCGTGCTGTTTGCGCCAGACGACCTTTTAATAATCCGGGGCGCGCCAGCCCTTCGTCGGCGCTGGCTGGATATGACACTGGCGCAAAAAAATAAAAAGTATTTGAGAAATTTGGTGAGGTATTATCAAGTAATGAGGCACCGCAATCAGGTGGTTATACGGGTGGCGACTCACATTTCGCAAAAAGGCGAGTTGGATTTTTGGGATGAACAATTACTAGCGCTCGGGAAAAATATCCGGGAGCAAAGAGAGGTGATGATTGGTGAATTTAATCAGCATCTTGGCGCGGAATATAAAAAAATTAGTGGCAAAAACCAAAAATTATTTGTCAAAACCAAGTTTAAAAAATTTGACAAAGAACATTTGGCAGAAAGTTTTTTGGCTGATTTAAAATTGGGTTCAACCACACTCGGACCGCACCACGACGATTTGATTTTTGCTCTTAATGGGCGCGATATTGGCGCGTTTGGTTCGCGCGGTGAATATCGGAGTGTGATTCTAGCGCTAAAAATTGTCGAAGCAAATTTTTTATCCAGCGGTGATGACCGCCCAGTGGTTTTGTTGGATGATATTATGTCCGAGCTGGACGAGAATCGTCGCCACCGCTTGTTTAAATTATTCAGCCAAGATCAGGTAATACTAACGACAGCTGATACAGCGGGAATGGAAAAGAAAGTATTGAAAAAAGCAAAGATAATTAAGCTCTAATGTCTTTTGAAAAAATTAGCGAGACAATTAAAAAAAGATACCCCAGCCAGCCGTTGCAAGCTAGCCAGATTGTTGCCGTAGCCCAAAAAGTGCTAAAAGGGGAGGCGCAAGCGATTTCATATTCCGAGGGCAGTTTAAGGGTGTCTGTGCCTAATCCGTATGTTGCCAGTGAAATGAGAGCCCAAAGCCAAGTTATTATTCAAGCCATTAATCACAAACTCGGTCGCGAAACAATAGAACGGTTAGTTTTTCGGTTGGGGTAGGGCTCAAAATAAAAAATTAAAAGTAAAAAATAAAAGCTTAATTTAAAATTGAGAAATTACTGCTTAAATTTAGCTGAATAAAGAAAACAGGGAAAATAACTGGGGCTAAATCGGGAGACTTCTTGGCTCTTGCCTTAGCAGTGGCGTTTCTGTGATGGTTATAGGTTTTTTACTATTAAGGCAAAATGGGTTTTGATCGTTCGGGGCATCGGTCCACATAAACGCTTTCACATAAGGATATGTGTTTTGATCTACGGCAATATAATCCCAATGTTGAGGATTTCCCAAATAATCATAATGGTCGAGTGATTTTTTTAAACCTGAAGAATCGTCAAAAATATTGGCTTCATCATCGTCGTTAAAATAAAAGCGGTATCTATATTTGCTGTCAGCTGAAGTGTTTGTTAGATAGATATAAGCTGTATCGGTATTCTCTTGTGTGGCGTAAAATCCGTGCGTTTGATAATTGATTACCTCTGCGGGACAAGTTATTTCTGCAATGCCACTTTCAGAATTATCAGCACTTGGCTTACTGGACGAATTAGCTTCGCCAGCAGTTCCGCCTGCGCTACTTCCGCCCGCGCCTCCTGTGCCACCAGCTGGCGCGCCAGTATTTATATCCTCTATTTTTTTAGTATTAGCAGTAATGTTTTTAAATTCATCTTCACCAAAAAATATATTGACAAAAGCCATCGCAAACACAATTACCGCAATACCGACAATCGCGCCGATAATATAGCTTTTGCTTTCATTGACCGCGTCAGGCGAGCCACCGCTGGTTACATATTTAAATCCGGCAATGGCAATCATTAGCACTGCGCCGACTGAAGCGATAATGATAATGTAGGGCAAGAGCGCGCCAGCAAAATAATCGCCGAAGTTCGTGTATGGCTCCTTCCTTGGAAAAAGTTTTGACACAACATTATAAGCACCCAGCGCCTGAGGGCTAGTTAAAATTAAACTGGCAACAACCCCAATTAAAATAAATAATTTTTTCATTAGTTTAAGGATACTATATTTAAATTAAAATCTCAAATCTCAAAACTCAAAACTGCACCTTAAAATGTAAAATGTTTTACCAGCAGGCACTGAAGTATTGTTAAAAAGTGCCAAGGTGAATTTTTGTGGTAAAACAAGTTTTTTAACAGTCTCTTCCGACAGTTCTCCTGAATGCTATTGACAAATTTCTGGGGGGGGGTAAACTTTAATTAAAAGAAAAAAAATAAATAAGGAGGAGTGTATGAATTTTTCCAAAAAATACTTTTATCTGTTGATAGCGATTTTAATAATCGCGATAGTCGGTGGGGCAATCTATTATTTGTTTAATGCGCGAATTTTTGCCGATACGGTCAGTAGCGGTACTAGCGTGGCAGCCAACCAAAGAAACGCCCAGAGAAAAGAAGATGTTCAAAAAATTGCCTTTGCCTTGAATATCTACCAACGGTTTACCAAGAGTTACCCTGCCACGGATGGTTGGATAGCGAATATGGACCTAGGAAATAACAGCAACGAATCACTAGCGGAAGCTAAGTTCCAGGATTTAATTTATGGCGGTTTTCCGTGCGACCCTTTGTTGGTTGATAGCAACGGTAAATGCCAGAGGGCGACAGAAAACGCCAATGGTAGCAGCAATATAGGGTATATGTATTATCGCGATGATTATTGTGGCGGAGGTCCAAAAACATACAGTGTCTATGCAAAACTTGAAAACGCCAGTAATTTAAACGACAAAGAATCGCAAGGAATGCAAGATACAAGCATCAAATGTAACGCGGCTAATAAGGACCCGGTAAAAAATGGAATGAATTATCGTATTGGATCAGAAAAATCAACACCCTCAACCGAAAACGCTATAAAAGATTTTGTTGAGCAATTTGAACCAGCCGGAACGCCAATTAGCAACAATACTCCGCCTACAGTTACACTAAAGATGGAATGGATCTGCCGAAATGGTCGCTATAGTCGCTCGCTCCTTTCGTTCATGGCTAATCCGATCAATAAGCTATTTAGTAAGAGTGGGTTTTGTTATTTTAATGCTGTGTGGGGAGGGCAAGATAACCAAGACGATATAAGTAAATTGCAGTATCGTTACAAACTTGATAATAAAGATTGGAGTCCGTGGGGCTCGACAAGATTGCTTCTCCGACAAGGAGGCAGAAACTTTGGAACCCTCCACATTTTTTCGGTGCAAGTAAAAGATTCTACTGGGCTAATTGGCGAAGCGACAAAATAAATCTTAGCCTATAATATGGCGCTCTTGGTATTGCCTTGAGCGCCTTTTATATTCCAGTTACACGACTGACGCGTTTTGTCATTTATTTCCTGTCTTGCCTGCCCCGAGCTTGTCGAGGGGTCATTCCCATGAAAATGGGAATCTAGTCGTTTTGTCTGGATCCCGCATCAAGTGCGGGATGACGGGAGGGGATGGATTCCCAATCCGAAGCGCTATGCTTTCGGTTGAGAATGACACGGAGGCGGGACAGGCGGACAGGATATTTTGCGCCGGTCGCGACATTGGAAATTGTGGCATTGGGCTTTGTTTGTCCCGTTTAGAAGCTGGCTTCTAACGGGATTTGGTGATTGTTGTTTGTATTTTGATAATTATTTTTAAGATATGCCTAAAAACCAATATGCACCACCTCTGTCATATCTTGGGAAATACCGATGCCTTGGCGGTTTTTACTGCTGGGCGGATCGCTATTAAACACTTGGCGATAGCGGAGCGTGCCAAAAAAGTTATCCAAAGTGTCTTGGCTGAAAGTTAAAATTTGAATTGGCTTGGTGTTTTCGTCTGGTTCGTCAAACGGCTCAGGCGAAAATTTACCGCTGTCTTGGTAGTGATACCCCAAATCCATCATATCAGAAATCAGGTCGTCGATCTTGGCTTGGCTGGCGCGCATTATGCCAGCTTGATAATTTTTCGGATTCATTCCATCAAACACGCCTAGTCCTAAATTGAGCGCTGGATCTGCGGGCGCGTTTTCAATACTCGGATAATAGCCGTCCGCCGAACAAACTAGCTTAACTTTATAGACACCAAAGAGATTGGTAAAAACAAACATCGCAATC
>PFTZ01000010.1 GCA_002789815.1 Candidatus Berkelbacteria bacterium CG_4_9_14_3_um_filter_39_23 | reverse complement strand
ATCCAATCTCTAATCTAAATTATCTCTTTTAGCACTTTTTTTAGAAATCGGTTTTGGCGATTGTAAGCCCAGCGAGTGATCAAATAAATTAGCCAGTATTGACTTTGTTTTTCAAGGTGCATTATGCCAAAGTCAATCATTTTTAGCTGATTTGATTCAATAACAAGATTGCTCAGTAGGCGCGCCCTAGGTCTGAGGAGCCCCATTGCGCCGTAAAAATCCCAGCTAACATTTTCGCGCTCGATTAGTTTTTTGTTGTTGCGACAAATACGCAAAAAGTCCTCTTTAATTTTTGGGTTTGTTTTAAGCGCGTCAATGGTGAGCGGTCGCGGATTTATTTTTTTTTGGATAATAGCGTATGAATCAGCGCTAAAAATAATTTCAGACAAGAGCATAAACTTGCCAAAATATCGTCGCACAGTGGCATAATCGCGAGCCACCCAAGCGATATTGGTTTGGCGTTGGAGTGTGTGACGGATGCCAACAGGAGTTTTAATCACATAAAACTGACCATACTGGCGAATAAGATGCTCGCCACCCACCGACAAAACCCTGCCAATTTTTTCCGGATTTATTTTATTCATAAGCCTATATATTAAAATACCATTTTGGGGCGCTCACAACAAGCACACTTTACGAGCAGGGCGTGTTTTGCTATGATATGAGCAAGTTAGTAAATAAAAAGTTAAAAATAAAAACGGAGAAATTAAATTAGAATTCAAAAATATACATTTAATAAGATAAGTGTCATTTTTAAGTAATTTATCGGTTTTAATTTCAATTATTATTTTTTATTTTTTCATTTTAATTTAAACTTCTATGTCCGATTTGTCAGGTCAAATTAGGTCAATCAAGCACGCCCAAGAGGAGCAGGCTACAAAAAATCAAGCCCAAGTTTGGCAGATGCCGTATGTAAATTTGTCTGGTTACCCGGTCAATCAAGAGGCGCTACTCAAAACTAAAAAAGCTGATTGGGAAAAGTTAGGTATAGTCCCCTATTTAAAGGTGGGTCAAATTATTAAAGTCGCCACCGCCATCCAGCCTAGTCCCAGCATAACCAATTTTTTGAAAAGTTTATTTTCCGATTCAGAGATAGAATTTAGTTTATGCTCCAGAACTAGCCTTGACGAAGCGCTGTCGCTTTACGACGGTTATGTTAAAGCGCAAGCCAGCCATAAGTTGCAGCAAACAAAAAAAACCGGCGTGCAATTTGCCAAGATGATAAAAAAGCTGGAGGATGTGGCGATCAATATCCGCAAGGTTTCCACTTCGGAGCTACTGGATTTGGTGGTTAATGGCGCGGTAATTACCGGAAGCTCGGATGTTCATTTGGAGCCAACAAAAAATAATTGTCGGTTGCGCTTTCGCATAGACGGAATTTTGAAAGATACTGCCACGCTTTCCAGCGAACAATATCGCGCGATTTTGAGTCGCATTAAAAATTTAGCTGAGATCAAGCTGGATATTAACGCCAAACCGCAGGACGGTCGTTTTAGTATGACCGCCAGTGGCAAGCCGATTGATATTCGGGTTTCTACTATGCCCGGACCAGACGGGGAAAATGTGGTGATGCGACTTTTGCTGTCCGAGAGCCAATTGTTACAGCTCAAAGACCTTGATTTTAGCCCGGAAATTTTCAAGTTAATTCAAGGCGCCATCAGCCAACCTAACGGAATGATCCTAAACACTGGACCAACTGGTTCGGGTAAAACCACCACACTTTACGCTATTTTATCTGAGCTCAACAAACCGCCGGTTAAAATTATCACTATTGAAGATCCGATTGAATATAAAATTCCCGGCATTGACCAAACCCAAGTTGACGCGCTGGCTGGTTATACTTTTAGCAACGCGCTTTCGTCAGCTGTCAGACAAGATCCAGATATTTTGATGGTTGGCGAAATTCGCGACACGGATACAGCTAAAATTGCTTTGCAGGCATCGCTGACCGGGCATTTAGTTTTGTCAACCTTACATACCAATACAGCCTCAGGCGCG
>PFTZ01000049.1 GCA_002789815.1 Candidatus Berkelbacteria bacterium CG_4_9_14_3_um_filter_39_23 | reverse complement strand
CCTAACTGAAAGGCGGCGGTATAAATGTTCTTTGCCGGGTATAAAGATTCTTTTATTTTCTTCAATAAATTTCATCTTGGGGGCTTGTGGGTGAATAGGCGCATGGCGACCTCCGGCTTGGATTGTAAAAGACGGCTCATCCCACGAGCGCACTCTGTTTCTGGACATATAAATCGTTGAAAATCCACCGTTCATATATTCGTGGTTTGGAATTTCTAAATCCCCATTTGTTTTATTAAATTCCTTCGCCGGTTTTGCTCGGCGCAAATCATAAATAGCGTCTTTCAAAACAGGTCTACGATCTAACGGCTTCGGAAATTCAAAAGAAGTGCCGACTTTATTTTTGTGGTAGCCAATTATGATAACCCTTAATCTGTCTTGGGGAACCCCATAATCATTAGCATTAAGCAGCTTATAGCTGACATTGTAGCCAACATCTGCAAACTGCTTCAAAATTTGGCTAAACGCTTCGCGGTGGCGCGGCAAAAGAATGCCGGATACATTTTCTGCCAAGAAAAACAGCGGCTGTTTTTCTTTCAAAATCCTAATATATTCAAAAAATAATTGCCCTCGTTTGTCGTTTATGCCGCGCCCCGCACCAGCCTCGCTCCAGCTTTGGCAGGGCGGTCCGCCAATTATTCCGTCTGCAAAAGGAATTTCCGAAGCAGGAACATCAACAATGCTTCTTTTATCAAGAACGGTCTCTGGAAAATTATGCTCAAAAGTTTCCCAAATTGTTGGGTCATATTCATTTGCCCAAACAACAGAAAATCCTGCTTTCTTGAAACCAAGGTCTAGCCCCCCTGCACCTGTGAATAAAGATACTAATTTCATATTATTTTCTAAAACTTAAAAGTTTTGCCTCTAACAATTCTGCCGGATTATTCGGCGACTTTATCTTTATGTCTTTAATAAGAAATTTACCACTAGCAAGTTTTTCAAGATTTCTTCTGTCTTTTTCAGGGAACGACAAGTATTTTTCTCTCAACATAATTGCATTGACAGAAAACTCTGCATTCTGGTCAATTGGTGCAACATAATCAAAAACTTTAATTGGATTTTCAATGCCCCACATTCCCCTAATTCTCAATTCGGTTATTCCGAGCGGGTCAACTTTTTTGACTTTCCCCAATTCGACAGTTTTGCTTTTTTCAAATCCCAACGAATCTAAAACAGAGTCAACCTCTTTTTTTATCGGGGCATGGATCTTGTCATAAGTTTCGTGGTCAGCTGCATAGCAAGTCCCATGAACAAAAAATAAATATTTTATAATACCGCTTTTTGCATTACCAATAACATAAAAAAGCTCTTTCTCTTTCCAATTTCCACCATCGCATTTTTTACAAACTGCAGTTATCCTTATATCATCTGAGCGCAACTTATTTTTGGGAGGAGAGCTGTTTAACGCTAAAGCGCTTCTAAATCCTTCAATCTTTTTTACTTCAATTGCATCGCCGTCCCTCACTATAAAATCCGGGGGGTTGTTTTGGTTCCCAAAATATGAAAAATACTTTTCATAAATTTCATTTTTCTTTTCAGGGTTATTTTCGTGCAAAGAATTACAAAATAAATCTTTTATATAAAATTCCAAAGCGTCCCCCATGCTGTTCGCTCTGTTTATAGATTTGTAACGGGACTTCAAATTTGTAACCGGATCTTTTACTAAATTTGCAATCGCGATAAGTAAATTTGTTTCCATAGTTTTATTTTATTAAATCCTCAATTGAAACGCCAAATGCTTTGGCTAATTTAGACATAATCATAACGGACGGCTTTTTTATTACATTACTCTCAATTTTTGTTAGAGTGGTGTATTTCACGCCGGATTTCTTGGCAAAATCCTCTTGCGACAAACCCAGTTTTGCCCGTTGTTTCTTTATATTTTCGCCTATGTTGATTTCTGTTGCCATATTTTCAATTATTTGATAGTATGATAGTGATGTGTTATGCTTTCAATATAATGATACCAAATTTTCAAAATTCAAGCAATAAAAATAAAGGGAGTACCCTAACCTTTTCCGCGCTGGGAGGGAGGGGCAAGGAAAAGAATCAAAAGCTCGCCGCAAAAAATTTCGCCAGCCGAAGCGAGGGCGCGGCGGAA
>PFTZ01000076.1 GCA_002789815.1 Candidatus Berkelbacteria bacterium CG_4_9_14_3_um_filter_39_23 | reverse complement strand
GGAAAGCGTAACGGGGTTACGCTACGAGCTCTGAATTGTTTTTTAGCCAAAATTTGTTAATTGCAGTAGAAAAGATTATTTCGTAATGAGTCTAATTATAGTTTATAGTCCGCTATGCTTTTTCGCCTTGATCCGTTTTTGGTTATCTAAAATTTTTTTTCGGAGTCGTAAATTTTTTGGCGTTACTTCAAGGAGTTCGTCGTCCTCTAAAAAATCAATGCATTGTTCCAGCGACATTATGGTAGGCGGGGTTAAAATAATCGAAGCGTCCGAGCCAGACGCGCGCATATTAGTCAGCTGTTTTTCTTTGGCAACATTGACCTCAATGTCGTTTTCCCTTGAATGCAAACCAACGATCATTCCTTCGTAGATCAAAGTGGCAGGAGGGATAAAAATCGTGCCTCTTTGTTGGGCGATATTTAAGCCATAGGCAACTGCTTTGCCATTTTTAAAAGCCACCAGCGCGCCATTTCTGGTTTTGGGAATAATGCTTCCCGCCTGGTCAAAGCGTAAAAATAATGTGTTCATGGTGGCGGTTCCTTTGGAGACGGTTAGCAAAACATTTCGCAGACCTAATGTTCCACGGGTTGAAATTTCAAAAGTAAGTCGCACACTGCTATCAGAGTTTTCTTTTTGTCCCAGAAAAATTCCTCGACGGCGATTCACTTCGCCGATAATACTGTTAGCATATTCAGGCGCCACATCAATGGTTAGCTCCTCAATCGGCTCGTATATTTTTTCGTCAATTTCTTTGGTGACGACTTTTGGTTTTCCCACTTGGAGCTCATATCCCTCTCGCCTTAAGTTTTCAATAAAAACTGATAAATGTAATTCGCCTCGTCCGTACAGGACAAACTCACCGTTGGGCGCTGACTCGAGCTTCATTGAAACATTGGTTTCCAGTTCTTTTTGAATTCGTTCGCCGAGCTGGCGCGCGGTAACAAATTTACCTTCCTTGCCAGCCAGTGGCGAAGTGTTGGCATATACGGAAATGCTTAAAGTTGGCTCTTCGATCGCGATTGATGGCAAAGCCATCGGATTTTCCACATCGGCAATCGTGTCTCCGATTGAAACATTTTTTAGTCCGGCAATGGCAACAATATCGCCTGAATGGGCATCAGGCACAGCGGATTTTTTAAGTCCTGCCATAATCAAAATCTTTTCAATTTTGCCAGTTTCTATGATGCCTGATTGATTAACAGCTGAGACCGACATACCAGTTTGGGCGATGCCAGAGCTGATTTTGCCAATGGCGTATTTGCCCATAAAATTATCGCGGTCTAGGGCTGACACCAGAATTTTAAGGGGCGCGTTGTCGTTTTTCTCGGGCGCTGGAATATATTTTATAATAGCGTCAAAGATAGGCGTAAGGTCAGCTTTTTGATTTTTGTCGCTTGGCAATTTTCCCCAAACTTTACCTTCACGTCCAATGCTGAAATAAATCGGAAAATCCAGGTCAGAATCTTTTTTAGCCAACTCTAAAAATAGGTCGTAGGTCTGGTTGATGGTGGCGGGGATATCAGCATTTAGCTTGTCAATTTTATTGATCACCACAATAATTTTAAGCCCCATTTCCAGCGCTTTTTTAAGCACAAATTTTGTCTGAGGCATCGGACCTTCTTTGGCGTCAATCAAAAGAATCGCGCCTTCTGCCATATTGAGCGTGCGCTCAACCTCGCCCCCAAAATCGCTATGTCCGGGCGTGTCAATGATGTTGATTTTAGTATCCTGGTATTTGATCGCAGTATTTTTGGCTAAAATGGTAATGCCTCGTTCTTTTTCTTGGGCGCTAGAATCCATAATCAAAACCTCGGACATTTCAGTCTCGTTGTCGCGAAAAGTTTTTGATTGTTTTAAAAAGCCGTCGACAAGCGTCGTTTTTCCGTGGTCAACATGAGCGATGATGGCAATGTTGCGGATGTTCATTGTAGATATAAATTTTTACGACTTACACAACTTACATAAAATATCATTTCACCCCCTGTCATCCTCAACCGAAAGCCCCTTTGTCATCCTCAACCGAAAGCGAAGCGCTTCGGATTGGGGATTCATCCCCTCCCGTCATCCCGCACTTGATGCGGGATCCATTCAGTCTGGATTCCCGCTTTCGCGGGAATGACACACCCTTTGTCATCCTCAGCTTGACTGGGGATCCAGTCCTGTCTGGATTCCCGTTTTCACGGGAACGACGGAAGGGGGGCGGGAA
>PFTZ01000073.1 GCA_002789815.1 Candidatus Berkelbacteria bacterium CG_4_9_14_3_um_filter_39_23 | reverse complement strand
AAATGATCGGCGACAGAGTTTTTTATGCCAGACAGGTTGAGAAAGCCAAGCAGTGGGTCAAGCGCTACGAAGTGCAAGAAAATATTATCGGGATTGAAAAGATACTTATAAAATTGATATATGAAACCCAAAGCTAAAAAACAACTCGGTCAGCATTGGCTGAAAGACGAAGCAGTTTTGCAAAAAATCGTCCAAAGCGCCCAGGTTAAGCCAGATGATTTAGTGGTTGAAATCGGTCCGGGCACTGGCAATCTAACATTTTTTTTAGGGCAAACCGGAGCCCAGATACTTGCGATTGAAAAAGATTTTAGTTTAATTGAGCGACTGAATAATCGTCTCAAGCGATTTAAAAATATCAAAATTATCCAAGCCGACGCGCGGTTTTTTGATTACGATTTTACCGCGCTCAAAAAAGCCACTGATTGGAAACTGGTTGCTAATCTGCCTTACAATATTACTACGTTTTTTTTGCGTCAAATTTTAACTCTTGAAAACCCGCCCAGCAAAATGATTTTAATGATGCAAAAAGAAGTGGCTCAAAAAATAGTTGCGCCAGCTGGCGATAGTCGTCGGTCAGTATTTACTTTGTTTTGCCTGTTGGCTGGAAAAAGCAGAATTTTGTTTTTTGTGGGCAAAGAGCTGTTTTCGCCAGCGCCCAAAGTTGATAGCGCAGTTATCGAAATTATTCCCCAAAAATGGTCCATCAAAAAGCAGACGATGCTTAAATTCATCAAGCTCGGATTTTCCGCCAAAAGAAGGAAGCTTGCCAACAATCTGTTAGGCGCCCTTCATTTTCCCAAAGATTATGTTTATAATGTTTTAAAGGTAGCGGGGGTTGATGAAGATAGCCGTGCCGAAGATTTAAAATTAAAGGATTGGGAGAAACTTTATGAAAAGTTCCAGCGAAAAAATGGCTGAACCATTGATTGCCAAAGAGGCGCAAAAAGGCATTAGGGCGATTGAAAAAGAAGAAAAATTAGTTACCAAGAAATTGCAAAAAGAAAGTAAAATCGTCACGGATCGTTTTCATTTATCAGGCGCTTATAAAACTAGACGGAAGTTGAGCGATTTTTTCCGTTTAGCCAAGTCAGGCACGATTACCGGCGCGGCTGATAACGATCCAGCTGGGATTGTGACATATACCCAAGTGGGCGCGTTAGCCGGTTATTCGCTTTTGTGGTTAATGCTTCTTAGTCTGCCGATGCTGTCAGTGGTTGAGGAAATGTCAGCGCGCGTAGGCGTGATTACCAAAAAAGGCATCAACCGCGTGGTGCGGGAAAATTATGGCTTTAAGGTTGCGGTTTTTCTGGCGCTGATTACCGCTAGCGCGAATATCCTGACTATTGGAGCGGACTTGGCTGGCATGGCAGAGGTTTTTCACATTATCACCGGTTATTCTTCCGCTATCTTTGTGGTTTTGATCGCTTTGGCGCTCGCATATTTATTGGTTCAAAAAAATTATAAAGTTATCTCCCGTTATTTATTTTTGCTAACCCCAATTTTTTTGCTATATATTGTTTCAGGCGTGATGGTTAATCCTGAGTGGGGGGAGATTGTGAAAAATACTTTTATTCCGTCATTTCCCCATGGATCGCAGTATTTAATGATGGCGGTCGGACTGCTTGGCACTACTATTTCGCCGTATTTAATTTTTTGGCAAGCCAGCGAAGAAATAGAAGATCACAAAGGGGTGAGAGAGTTGCGTCAAGAAGACAAAGGCGTTTGGCTAGGAATGCTTTTTGCCCACATAGTTTTTTATTTTATCATTATTGCGTCTGGCGCGGTATTTTTTGGTCAGGATAAATTACTGCAAACTGCTGGCGAAGCAGCCCAGGCGCTCCAACCAGCGGTTGGCATTTGGGCGATGCTTTTTTATAGTTTGGGAATAATCGGCGCCGGGATAATCGCTGTGCCGGTTTTGGCTGCGTCAACTGGTTATGTGATCAAGGACGCAATGCACTGGGCAGGCGGGCTGAATATGCGCGAGGATAAAGCCCGCAGTTTTTATACCGTGATAATTTTAGCGCTGATGGTTGGTCTGGTCATCGCGCTGTGCGGAATTCAGCCGGTGAAAGCGCTGGTATATTCGCAGGTGTTGAATGGATTTTTAATGCCGTTTTTACTTTTCGCCTTGATGAAAGTTTGCAATAATCGTAAAATTTTAGGACATTTTGTTAATAATATCTGGTCAAACATCATCGGTTGGCTAGCGATTTTAGTAATGCTTGGTTTTGATATTGTACTCGTTTTTGAA
>PFTZ01000078.1 GCA_002789815.1 Candidatus Berkelbacteria bacterium CG_4_9_14_3_um_filter_39_23 | reverse complement strand
CGAGTTGCTTGGTATATAGTCGCTGAACGGATATTGACACAGCTAGATTAATAATCAAGGTAACAATAATGAATGCAATTGAAATAATATGTAAATATATTCCTAATATATACGCTCCCATTGTGATGGCGCTTATTCCAATTCTGACATTCAGGCATTTATTGTATTCTTGCCGAGACGCGTCAATAATAATTGCGTTGTAAAGCGCTTGAAAAAAATATAAAGCGGAGAAAAAAGAAAACCCGATTACATAATAATAATTTAAAGGATATTCTTTCCCAAAAATTAACATAACAACAATCACAATTAGAGCAATGAGTAAGGTAAAAGGGGCTAAACTCACAAATAATAATTTATCTATTTTTTGAATAAATGATTTGTTTTTTAGCCGCGCTGATATAGGGAAAAAGATATTTACCAAAATTTGGTTTATTTGATTGGCGACTCCAAATGACGCAAAATAATAAGCGCTATATACCCCTAGCGCCTGAATGCCTAAATATCTTGCGACAATTATTTTATCAGCCGACATAAATAAAGTTCCTGTCAGCGCGCTAATGAAAAATAATTTTCCTTCGCGAAGTCGCTTGGCAAGAATATTTTTGTCGCTTGCTCCAAAATACTGCGATAAATATCTAAAATAAAATAATGAGATCGTTATTGCGCCCAAACCTGTTACCAAAAGGAAATTTAGATAGTCATTTTTTTTTAGCAAAATAAATACAAAAACAAAAAGTATCACTACTATAATCGATTCAATAATTTTTCCTTGAGCTTGCTGTTTAAATTTCTCCATCCCCCTAATCGATTGGTCAAGCATAGCTTTGATCGTAACCACAAAAGTGTAAATAGCAACAACCAGGATTAAAAATGAATAACTAATTGATAGTGTTTTTAAAATCGGATAAAGAATTAGGGCAACTGCTAGTTGCGCGATTAACAAAGAAAAAACAAACCTTGAAGTAGTTGATATTTCTTGTTTTCTGTCAAGAAATGTATGGGCTTTGGCAAGGTATTTAACAGATGTTACGTCAAGTCCGAAAAAAATAAAAATCAGCAAAAACTGATTGATAATTAAAACTAAATTGTATTTCCCGTATTCGGTGGGTCCCATAAAGCGACCAGCCAGTGTGGCTACAACCATCATTATTGGGGTCGCGACCATACTGGCAAAAAAAGTCCACGAAAGATAACTAAAAAAAACTTTCATTTCATCGCTCATCGGCGCACTAAAAATTTTATAATGAATTTTCTCCAAAAAAAGGATGGCTCGAATTTTCAATTTATTTCTCATAAGGATTATATTAGCACTTTCAGAGCGGATTTCAAAACTCCTGCATCGCCAGGACGAGTAAAAATATCTTTTTGTAGCCGAGGCGGGAGAGGGCTTTGGCAACATAAGTGGCAGTAGCGCCTGATGTGAAGATGTCGTCAATTAAAATTATCGGTGCTTGGGGCGAAATTTTGCCTGAAACTTCTGCACTAAACACATCTTTCAAATTTTTCCACCGTTCGTTTTTTGTTTGCATCGCCACCTGTGGAAAAGTTTTTTTTACTCTAAAAATACGAACACTCGGCGAAACCAATTTTTCCTCAACCATTTCCGCGATATGATCAAAGCCCCGCATTCTTTTTCGCCCCTTATCAGGTGGAATCAGCACCGCCTCAGCGCCGGTCATTTTTTTAGCTTGCTTTAAAAACTGACCAACGAGCGTAGCCATTTGATCAGCCAAACTTTTCAACAAGCCAAACTTATAGCTGTGGATAACTTTTTTTACCCGGGCATCGCGATAGTTCCAAAAATACCAAACACCTTGAATATGATTGGCGAAAATTTTCGGCGCGCGCTTTTTCTTGTACAGCACCCGGGAGGAAATATATTTTGCTTCTTGTGGTAATTTCCCTAAACATTTTTCGCACAAAAAATCTCCATACTCTCCGCATATAACGCAAAATTTAGGAAACAAGAGATCGAGTAGCCAGTTAATAACTATTTTAATCGCCCAAATTCTTTGATTATTTTTTGTGCCGATATTTTCCATATAAATTTTTTGGCTTGCAAAATCCCTTTTTTTGATAATTTTATTGCCAATTCATTATTTTCTAATATATGTATTATAGCTGAACTTATGGCTGTCGGGGTTGGCTCAACCAATATTCCCGCCTTGCCAACCACCTCGGGCAAAGATGATTTATTACTCACAATCACTGGGCAACCGCACGCCATTGCCTCAAGCGGTGGCATTCCAAACCCTTCGTATACACTAGGATAAACAAA
>PFTZ01000066.1 GCA_002789815.1 Candidatus Berkelbacteria bacterium CG_4_9_14_3_um_filter_39_23 | reverse complement strand
GGGACGGATAAATCCGTCCCTTATGGTAGAAGTTCGGGTGGAGCCAGCGATTGTTCGTCAGCTCAACACCCAAACAGATGTTTTGGATTGTGCAGACTAGCGGTTTGTCTGCACCCCTTTATCACCAGCTTCCAAAGGGTCTGTGAGTTCAGCTGGTATGACGTTCGATTAACGATCAAGCCCGCCCCAATAGGAGCGGAAAATCGTTAATCAAATGGGACAGCGCCATGGGTGTGTCCGTTCTTCCAACCGCGGACTTTCCTTATCCTAACCTTTACCCCTGTTTATCCGGCGGATTATCAAAGGAAGTAGCTTTCTTCCCCTGTATTCCACTGCTGATTGCAAAAAGTCAAATAAAGTCCGCGTAGAATCGCATCCTCTACCTGATTTTCTGCCAGAGGGCGCGCCACCCAGCGCGTATATCATGCCCTTTAGCTTTGTATCCGCGGACACAAAGCTATTGGCTTTTGCGATTTTTCCTCCATGCCAAATCATACTGACTCGGGCATGGACAAATCGCGCAGGCTAGATACTGAGCCTAAATTCAACGAACCAGCAGAGAGTTAGGCGTACCCCTTTTATTAACTGGTTAGGGATGCCTGACAAAGGATTAGCGAACGCTAAAATGGACTTAATATACCCAGCGTGCTATATCCGAATATTCAAGCTACCCAACTCACTCTTGGTTCGTTGAAAATTTTATCTGATTTTTAAATTATTCAATACTGACAATTTGTTTTATAGCATATGCGAAAACATTTGTCAAGGGCTGTTGACAAATTATATTTTTTTGCCAAATTAGTCGTAATATATTGGAATGACTGATTATTCCTGCAAACCTGTTATTAGAACAAATTTTATTATTATGAATAATGTATACAAATATCAAAAGGCATAAAATATTATGTTGGCTGGCGCAGACAAACAAGGAAGCGATGGATAATTATTTTTGTTGACATCGCTTGACAAATATGAATTTTTGTAGTATAATCACACTATGTTGGCTAGGGCGAAGTCACTTGCCCCAGCCACAAATCAAAAAAGGAGGTTACACCGCCGCTGTCCATTGAGCTACCAGCACTGGTAGCAATCTAACACCAGGAGGTGTAAAGTGGACGGCTGATCTTTTCCTGGTGAGGCAGAGGGGGGCGCCTCTCCTCGCTAGAAAAGACAGGCGGAAGGAAAATAATGGATTGTTAAATCTGGGGGCAAAAGCCCCCCAAATCACTCTCCCCCTCCCGGGTAAGAGAGTGAATAAACCTAGGAGCGGGTGAGATCTATTTACCCGCTCATTGCCCGACCAGTGGGGCGAGCGCGCAGTTAGCGCTCGCCCTTTTTCATTTCTTTTTTTCTTGCTGAGCGCCAATCCAAGCCAATTTAAATAATTGGATCATATTTTCCGCTATATGAGAACTTTCAATAATTACTCCATATGGTTTTATTTCGTCAAAATAATATAATTTTATTCCCCAATTTGGAATAATTTTTATTGTTCCATTTAGGGGGTATTTCACTCTTTGAACCATAATCCCTTCCCTTAAATTCAATTTATTTTGGCTGGCGGTAAATTCCTTTTCAGCAGTATAAATGGTTTGTGTTTTAATATTTGACTTGACTCTTTCTTGAATTCCTGTTTTCCTTCTGCCTGGATAAAATTTTTCAACTAAATCAATAGCAGATAGGCTGTAAAATTTATCCGTTTTCCTAGTATCGTCTTGACCAAACCGATCCATTGCCTCCAGCCCGTCAACACCCTCAAAATAACGCACCACTGGCTTAGTGCTGTGAGCATTGTGGATTGCTTCAAGCTGGTCCATTGTTTGTTTGAGGGTTTCCTTTTGTTCTTGTAAATCTTTTTCTGTTTTTTCAATTATATGTTTAAGTTCTCGTGGATCACTGGCTGAAAAAAGTGTTTTCTTGCCATCTCCGCGCGTACTCACCAGCCCAAATTTAATCAGTTTTTCTAGCACCACATAAGCAGTCGGACGGTTAACTCCTGCCTTAGCCGCGATATTTTGGACAGATTCTTCTGCTAGCTCCAAAGCTGCCAAATAAACTTTGGCTTCTTTTTCTGACAAACCTAATTTTTGGAGATCTTTAATTAGCATAATAATTCTAGTATATTTTTATTATAAAAGATATTTTGCTGAATGTCAATATCGCCGATCTAAAACTCGCCTCAATCCAAACTTTTGTTTTCACTCCTCCCGAAAGTATTCCTTTAAAATTTCTTTGGCGACTGGGAGGGCGGTAGTGTAGCCATCACCACCTTCTTCAACCAAAACCAAAACCGCGATTTCGGGATTTTCATATGGCGCAAATGCCACAAACCAACCGTGAGTTATATCGTCGCCATTCTGATTTTTTCTGCCAGTTTGCGCTGTGCCGGTTTTAGCTCCGCCAGACACATCATTGCCATTTTTATCTTTGATACCCTGGATCGAACGCGCCGATCCCTCGTCCCATGCCATTTTCATTCCTTCTCGCACTACTCGTAAATCATTTTCTCCGGCAATTTTTTCTTCCAGTGGTTTTGCTCGACTATCCAAAATTAAATGTGGCGCATAATATCTGCCCCCGCTGGCAATCGAGGCAATCGCGCTAAGTAGCTCAATCGGTGTCGCCACAATATCGCCTTGCCCAATGCTCATATGATAGGTATCGCCCAAATACCATGGTTCACTTTTGGTTTTTTTCTTCCACTCTGGATCTGGCACAATGCCTTTTTTTTCACCAATTAAATCAATTCCAGTGATTTGATTCAAACGAAATTTCTTTAAACCGCTAGCTAAACGGTCAATACCTAACCCTTTAATTTTATCCCAGCCCCCGCCCAGCGCGTAAAAAAATATATTATTTGATTCAGCTAACGCCCGCCGTATATCTGTCAAACCATGATCTTTCCAATCGGGAAAATGAAAATCACCAATCACAATTTCCAGTGGAGTATCTACTTTATAACTTTCGGACACAACTTTGTTTGATAAAGCGATCGTGGCGACCAATGGTTTAATCGTTGAACCAATCGGATATAATCCGCTAATCGCCCGATTAACAAGCGGTCGCGCTTCGTCAGTAAACAACCGATGCACTTCCTCTTTCATATCTGGCTTGACAAAAGCATTATTATTATAACTGGGTAGCGACACCAGGGATAAAATCTCGCCATTTTGCGGATTGGTTGCAATCGCCACTCCTTTGCCATTACCTTTTTCCACCGCAATTTTCAAATTTTCAAAAGCCTTTTTTTGCAAATTTAAGTCCAGCGATAATTTTATATCTTCGCCTTTAACCGCTGGCAAAGTGGCAATTACTCGCTGAAGGCGACCCTTAGCATTCACTTCAATTTGCGTCTGCCCATATTGCCCCCTTAACTTATCTTCGTAAAATAATTCCAGCCCAATTTTCCCAATCCAATCGGTAATCGCGTATTTTGCCCGATCTGTTAATTCGTCCTCTGTTATTTTACCAATATAACCAACAATGTGCGCCAATCCAAAATCATCATCATATTTTCTAAGCGGTTTAATCGCCACCAAAACTCCTTCCATTTCCTCGAATTTAATCTGATAAACTAGCGCGTCAGCTTGCGAAATATCCTCCTTTACCACCACCGCATCGCTTGAATACATATTTTTCCCAAATATCTTGTCTTTAATGCCAGCTAAATCCTGTTCTAAAAAATCAGACAATTTGGCTAAAATTGCCACCCTCTCCTCTATACTATTTGGCATTTGATTAGGGATAATTTCTATATCATAACGCAAGATATTTTGCACAAGCGCTGTATCATTACGATCAAATATGATCCCGCGAGGAGCTGAAATTTTTGATAAACGGATCCTGTTTCCTTCGGCTAAATATAGATTTTTTGCCCCTTCTACCACTTGCAAATTAACAAGGCGAGCGCCAAAAATAAGCACCAAAACGAATAAGATAAAATAATAAAATGTAAAATGAGGAACAGATTTTTCTGAGCTGGTCTTGCCGATGGCGTTTAAGCTCGGACTAAATTCTGGCTTTATTTTAACCCGAGATTTAAACGGCTTGCCAACTTGACCAAATATATTTTTCATAATAACCGGCAGTATTAAACTGCTATAATGGTATAAGCTATAAAATCCGTAATTTTTCTTGTTTGGGGTATATTTTTTGAATCAATAAAAAAAGTGGCGCGCCAATGATAAAATTAGCAATTAGTCCTGCCAAAAGCGCAAAATATGCTATTTGCAATACCGCCCACAAAATCTGATAACAAAAAACTCCAACAATAATCAGCCAACTGGCTGATGCAAAATTAACTTCTTTGACAATTTTTAAAAGCCAAATAGAAAATAGAAAATAAATTGCCAGCATTATGACGATATTTAACCCGAAAACATAGGGAGAAAAAATATCAAGGGTAATCGCTGACGCGCCCAACCAAAGCAATGCTTCGTCTTGGTGACTTAAAAATATCAATGAAAGCACGATCAAAAGAGACAAATTTATTGATAATCCAAAATATGAAAATCCTCCTAAAAAGTTAATTTCAAATAAAGCGATCAACACTGCGACTATTGAGATAAAAAAAGTTTTCATTGTTTGGCAATATACACTGTCTCTAATTCGTTCAAATTAAACGGCAACATTACTGATATTGTTTGAAATATTTCGGATTTTTGGGAAAGAACTGATTGAACTTTACCGATTGGTATATTTTGCGGAAAATCAAGTAGCCCGGCAGTGAGAATACTTTCATCAAGCCCTATTTCAATATCTGCCCTAATTTGCTCAATAATAACGCCTTTTAGCCCGCCACGCAGTAACCCAAGCGCGCGACTTTCCGACAAAATAACTGGCGCGACAAAGCGATGGTTAGTGATGAGAATCGCTTGAGATGAGTGCTTTTCGCTTGATTCAATTTTCCCAACTAAAAATCCGCGCGAAAAAATTGGTTGATCTTTTTGCACACCTTCACTTTGCCCTCCATTTAAGTATATTGTTTGATTGTAACTAGAAGGACTTCTGCCGATGATTTTCAAGGGTGTGAGCTCGCTTATTCCGGGGCTAGCCTTAACTCCAAGCTCAATTTTCAGCGACTCATTTTCCCGTTTAACTTCATTAAGCCGGGTAATTTTATTTTCTAATTCAGCAATTTTGACTTTTTGGTTGCGATTATCGGTGGCTAGATTTCTAATCTCACCAACAGTTTGAAAAAAATAATCACCCTGAATGCCAAATTTAATCAAAGAAATTGAAACTGATTGCAAAATGACGCGACTCTTGCCTTGAAGATTTTTGAAAAAATCAAAATCAGAAAAAAATATACCGAACGCGACGACAATCAACAAAAACAAGATATAATTAAATCTATTCACTTTATTTTGGTTATTGACGGTGTTTATATTCGCTGGGCAACAAAACAGCAGAAAGTGAATCAAGATCCTCAAGCACCATACCAGCTCCACGCACAACAGCGGTGAGTGGGTCGCTAGCAATATGAACTTTTGTTTTGGTTGCGTCAGCCAACAGCCGATCCAAACCCTTTAAATTTGCGCCTCCGCCAGCCAAAATAATTCCTTTGTCCAAAATATCCGCCACCAGCTCGGGCGGTGTTTCTTCCAAAGTGTCCTTGACCGATTTAACAATTATTTTTACAGATTTCTGCAACGCCTCGTGAATTTCATTGGCTGGAATGGCAATTTCTTTGGGCAAACCCAAAACCAAATCCCGCCCCCTCATCTTTATCAATAATTTTTCATCCACCGCAAGGGCTGAACCAGATTGAATTTTTATTTCCTCGGCTGTGCGTTCTCCAATAAGTAAATTGTGTTGATCGCGCGCCCAGTTGACAATGTCCTGATCCATTTCGTCGCCTGCCACGCGCACGCTTCGGCTGGTGACAATTCCGCCAAGCGATATCACTGCCACTTCTGTTGTGCCACCACCAATGTCAACGATAAACGACGCGCCCGGTTCCTGAATCGACATTTTTGCTCCGATAGCGGCAGCTAATGGCTCCTCAATCAAATAGACTTCGCGAGCGCCGGCATTAATTCCTGCTTCTTCAACCGCCCGTCGCTCAACCTCTGTTACCCCATAAGGAATGCCGATAATCACGCGCGGACGCGGAAAAAAAGTAAATTTTTCATGATGCACGCGGGTAATAAAATACCGTAGCATTTCCTCGGTAATTTCAAAATCAGACACTACTCCGTCCACCAACGGGCGAATTGCCACAATATAGGCAGGTGTTTTGCCTACCATGCGACGCGCTTCTTCGCCAATGGCTAAAATTTGTTTGGTTTTGTTGTTGATCGCCACCACTGATGGCTCGTTTATCACAATACCTCTATCTTTAACATAAACCAAAGTATTGGCAGTGCCGAGGTCAATCGCCATATCCTGAGACAATAGCCCAAAAATTTTATTGAACATAGACTTAAAGTAAGACAAAAATAGATGATTGTCAATTCTCGCTACTACTCTGGTTGATTACGAATAGAGCTAACTATGGGTTCCGAGCACAACAAATACTACCAAATTATGACTGATTTGTTTGTAAATAGCTCTGGTGTCGCCGGTGATATTGATGCTTCTGTAGCCACGCCACCTGCCGATAAGCGCGTGATTGTTCAAAATTGGATTATACTGATTATTCATAAAAATACGAAATTTGATTTTTACCTTGCTCTGTATTTTAGCTGATTGCTTTTTGAGTTGCTTGGTAAAATCCTTATGCGGAATTATTTGAATAATTCTTTTCATAAAACATTAAAATACTCATTAAGCTCTTTTGTATTGGTAATTGCTGGGGACAAGTTTTTACCAGTCTGAATATCGCGTTCAACTTTGGCTAAAATTTTCTCTAAATGGGGCGAGAAATTACAATTTGTAGCTGTAAAAAAAACTGATTGAGCCCGGATCGCTTGCTTTAATTGGGCAGTCACCAAAGCGCTGAGCGTGAGTCCTAATTCATCGGCAAGCTTTTTAGCTTGCTCTTTAACCACTGGATCGGTTTTTACACTTAATAATGTTTTCATATAACCATTGTGTATTTTCTGTACATACTTTATCAATATCTACCGCGAGCCCGCCCCAAAACACCATTTTAACTGCAAATTCCAAAATTCTACTGCAATTCATTTTTAACCCTGCCTCGCCGGCCGGCAGGTCATCTGCTTATCACTTCTGATAGGCATCGTCGTTAAAAATAAATTCCACTGTGAATTTTGAAATTTTCGTTGCAAAAGCACGTTTTTGGACGGGTTCACCGCTCGTTTTGGTATTTTACTTTATTACTATTGTGCTCGGTTGAATTTTTGGAAAAAATTGCTTCGCCACTCTTCAAATGAAAAAAATAATAATAATTATGCTTTGCGGGATTTTTAGCGGCATCAATAGATTTTGTTCCCGGATTGCAAATTGGCGCGGGCGGAAGCCCGCTATGCACATAAGTATTAAACTTTGAATCCACCGCCGTATAATCCGCGAAAGTAATCGCTTGCCAGTATTTAAAATCTAGTGAATTTTTCCCGTTAGCCGTATCCTTGCCGTATTGCACCGTGGGATCGGCTTCCAGTTTCATTATAACGTTAAGCCTGTTTTGATAAACGCCGGCGATTTTCGCGCGCTCGTCGTCTTTTTTCGCTTCTCGTTCCACGATTGAGGCTAACGACAAAATATCTCGATTTATCTCGCCTCCCGCTTTTTTTTCAAAATTATCTGTCATCTTTTTAACTATTTCGTTGGCGCTGGATGAAGCGCTAATACGATAAGTATCAGGAAATAAAAAACCTTCTTTCCCATCCGAAGCTTGCATAAAATCCTTATATTTCACAATGTTATTTTTGTCTAAATACTGGGCGATTTCTTCTCGCCTTAAACCTTCAACAATGGTAATTTGTTTTTCGGAAATATCGCCCCTAGACAAAATTGCGACTATTTGCTTTGTACTCTGGCTGGGAGAAAAATAATAAAGCCCGGATTTTAAATTGGCGTTGACGGCTTTGGCGTAATAAGCCATAACCTTAGCGGAACGGATTAGATTTTTTTCTTTCAACCCTTCGCTGATTTCGGTTTTTTTCTGCCCGTCTTTGACTTCAAAAAATACTTGGCTGTGGTCGAATGACACTGGACGATAAATCGTATAGCCTAGAATAAAAAACGCGCTGGCAATTGCCAGAATACATATTGCGATCGCAATTAAAATGACTTTTTTCTTCATCGCTTATTGAGCTCAGCTAAATATTGATCAAGCAAAATTTGAGCGGAAAGAATATGAATTTTATCTTTATCTTTTTTATTCTCAATACTTTGATCCGCGGCTTGGCTGGAAAGCGTTTCATCCACCGCGTCAAATTTGATCTTGATTTCTTCCTTTTTCAGCCACTTTTTAATTTCTCTAATCTGCTGGATAATTTTTTGGGCTTGCGCGGTCAGGGCTTGGTTTTTTTTAAAAGGCAGACCATAAATTATCCGGCTGATTTTTAATTCTTTAATCAAATCAATAATTTCCTGCCAATTTTTGGCGTCAATAGTTTTAAGCCCGCTTGACGACACGTTGGAATAAGAAATCGCCACCCCAATTTTTTTATCTCCCATATCTAGAGCGATGATGGACATAATTACTTCTCCTTATACTCAACATTACATTGATATTGAAAGGCAAAGTAGGGGAGTCGGTAGAGAAGCCAAACTGGCGTAAGCTCAATTTTCGCTTCTTCAACCGCTGGGTCAGCTTCCAAGACCGCTTTTGCCTCGCTCGCCTTTTTCCCAAAAACCGCTTTTTTCAATTTCTGTTCATCAACTAGCGGAGAAACGCGCGTCTTAATCTCGCCGGTTAAAACCATTTTTTTGTCTTCCAAATCTAAATTTTTCACGCTAGTGGCGATCTCGTCGCTTCCCTGCACTCGCAAATCCTTGCCCGCTGGCAAGCGCGTTTTCACAATATCAATAAAGGTTTGCTTAAACGCATTTTTATCAAACGAAAGCGCGCTCCCTTGGGCGGATAAAGTCATTTTAAAATTTTCCGCTTCTGTGTTAACTGACACGCTCGGCGCTTCTTTCAATATGTTAAATTCTATTGCGTCGTCTAAAATCGTCTTGTCTTGGTTTTTTTCTCGCATTTCCTTTTTCATATCATCTTTTATTTTGGCTAAAATATCTTGCTTGGCTTTTTCAATATCTTCGCTGGACACCACTTTGACCTCGCGCGTTGAACCGCCGCTTAAATCTGCTTGACTTTCTCCAAAAAATTTTACCCGCTTTTCTGCTGGAAAGCTTAAAATTTCAAATTTACCAGCTTTAACATTATATGATTCGCCAGCTGCTTGCGCTTCGATCAACACATCTTTAACGCCAGCATTGGTCGCGACTTGCCCATTGGACAACGTCAAGGTTGCGCCCGGCACAGTCGCGTCCTCGATGGTTAAAAATTGCAAATCATCTTTGGTCAGCACTGTGCCAGCGAGAATAACTTGCGGATCTTGATGCCACGAATTTTTAAGCGTCACTTTACCACGCGCTTTTTCCCCGACATTTTTTTTGCCACTGGAGCTAAAAGTTCCTTCGGATTCTTTCTGTGCTTCCAACAAATGCCCGGGAATTTTCATTTCCTTGACTGACGGCACTTTCACGCTGCTATCAACTTCAAGATTGAGTGAATCTGCAAAACTTTCGCCCAGCACCACAAATGTAAGTTTGGCGCGAGGGGTAAATAAATACACAAGCCCGAGAACTAAAATAATAAAAACAAAAGATATTCCTAATTTAACTGGTTTGAATCTACCTAGACGGATACGGGGAATATTAATCCGACCAAGTTTTGGTTTACCTAGATGCACGGTCTGCGACTCGTAACGCTCTGGCTCTTCTCTTGATAAAATTTTTTCTGGCGATTTGCCATCTGGGGAAAAATGACGGGAACGGGCGTAGTCATCAAGTGGCACTGTCACTGGCAATTCTTGCGGTTTTTTTAATAATTCATTTGCCCCAGAACCCGCGCTAGCATCTTCGGCTGACTCCAACTCCCCAACTAAATTTTCCTGCCCCTCTTCTCCTCCCTCCTGGAAATGATGAATAGCAACTGGCGCGCTGGATGATGATTTGTCAATTTTGAGCACTTCGTCGCGAGGCTTGACGCGCCTTTCGTCTTTGACTGGCTCACGACTAGCGATGTTTTCATAAACCTCAATATCAAGTTGACTGGCAAGATTTTGCCCCACCGCATCGCAAGTCACAATCGTAAGTTTTTTGCCCATTGCCAAAACCTGCTTTTTAATAATTTTCAAATTCACCAGCCCTTGCGTTAAACTGGAATTTCTCGGAATGACCAGAGAAATTTTATCAGTATCAGAATTTTTAATCTTGCTGATGATTGATGGAATTTCCTCATCGCTCTCAATAAAGATATTCTCCCGATTAGTATTTTTTTCCTCGCTCATTTGCTTATTGATGAAATTATTTTATTGACCACTGTGTCGCCGGGATTAGTTCTGCCAACCAAATCAATGGCTAAATTTGCCAGCGCCATGGGTGTAATATCTTGGGGCTTGCCCAACGTTTTGGTCTCGTCTGAAACATTGGTCACATTTTCCGGTTTTAGATATTTAACTGACGGCTGGCGACCAAAAGGCAAGTTCGCGCCCCATTTGGCATCCGCTAGTAAATTCTTTATATCGGGCAATTCACTTCCTCCACCGCAAAGGTATATTTTTGATGGTAAAAGATCTTCGGCGCCAAACTCTTCCAAAGTTAATTCCACACCTGAAAACCAGACCAACAGGTCTTTCTCAATAATCGACCGCACCATTTCTTTTTTGCCTTCCGGCAATTTTCCGTTGGAATAATCAAGCTTGACCTGCTCGGCGATGCGAAAATCAAGATCCATTTCACTGGCAATTCTTTTGGTAAAAGCGCGCCCGCCCAGCGCAAACATTTTTGTGCCCTCTACGCCGCCTGAGCGCACCACCGCAATATCGGTTGTGCCTCCGCCAATGTCAATAAAAATCGCGCTAAAATCAACCGCTTCCTCTTCGCCAATAGAGCGCGCGACCGCGTATGGCTCGGCAGTAACCGATAACAAATCCATTTCCAGCTCGTCAGCGATTGACTGCAAAGCGCCTAGATGCACAATCGGCGCAAACGCGTTGAAAACTGTCACCTCAACTTCTTTGCCCTGGAAACCGATGGGATTAGTTACTCGATAGCTGTCAATTTTAACATTAACAATCGCGGCGTTTACGAGTCGCACATCAATTTCATTATGCCCGGTCTCCCACGCCATAATTTTTCTCGCTTGCTCAAACGAACGGCGCTGAACTTTGCGAATAATTTCTTTTAATTCATCTAAAGCAATTTTTTGTTTGGAATTACCACGAGTGTAGCGAATGGTGGTTGACAGCCCCTTGACCAGCTCGCCCGCGATTCCCATAATCACCTGATATGGCAAAACGCCAGCCTGTTTGGCAGCTTGTTCGAGCGCTTTTTCGCTGTTTTTAATCACACCCTGAATGTCGGTAACCGCCCCGCCTTGCATATCGGATAATTTTTGCCGTTGCCGCCCAATGCCTTTAATTAGCGCTTCGCCATCTTTAACTTCAAAAATAAGTGCTTTGACAAATTCGGTCCCGATGTCCAGGGCAATCGCCCAATGATCGTATTTGGACTTACCGCGAATTAAATCTAAAAGTTTCATAAATATATCTCAAAATTCAAATTGCCTCATCGGCAATCGCCGTAGAGGCGATCTCAAATTGACAATGCA
>PFTZ01000095.1 GCA_002789815.1 Candidatus Berkelbacteria bacterium CG_4_9_14_3_um_filter_39_23 | reverse complement strand
CCGAATGGATCCCGCATCAAGTGCGGAATGACGGGAGGGGATGGATCCCCAATCCGAAGCGCTTCGCTTTCGGTTGAGGATGACAAGGGGGGCAGTTGGTTGAGGATGACAAAGAATGTGTCATTCCCGCAGCCTTCTCTTGTCATTCCCGTGAAAACGGGAATCCAGACAGGACTGGATCCCCAATCCGAAGCGCTTTGCTTTCGGTTGAGGATGACAAGAGGCTTTCGGTTGAGGATGACAAGGGGGCTTTCGGTTGAGGATGACAAGGGGGTGGAATGATATTTTGCGTAAGTTGTGAAATTTTCGATTTTTAATCAATGCTCAATGATCAATTTTCAAACATTATATGAAATTAAAGCCTAAAATAATTTGCTATGGTATTCTAATCGGTTTAATCGCTACGTTGGTGATGCCAGTTTTTCAATTAGGTCCATTGCCGATAAAATTTTCCAGTCAAATTGAAAACAATAATTTTATCAAAGGAATGCCACTTGTTTATTTTGGAAACTTGGATATCAAAGCCCAGACTGGCAAAAAATTTAATTACGAATTTAACCAATGGTTTTTTTTGATTGATTTAATTTTCTGGAGTTTTGTCGGGATATTTATTTATTTAGGTATGATAAAAATAATTCAAAGTGAGGAAATTAAGCTAAACCACCCAGCCTATCGCAAAGCAAAGTTTTAAAATTAACCCCAGACCTAAATTTTGTTGTTACTTATTTACGTGGTTTGCGAAAGTAAAATATAAATGTTATTCGTCTATTCGCGCGAATTAGACAATAGAAGAGAAGCAAAACCCAAAAAGGCAGAGCAAGGTTAAATAAAGAATCCGACGGGGCAAGCCCCGAGGTATTCTTTGTTTCGCTATTTGAAATGGCTTCATCCTTGTGGCAAGTCACAGGGTACTGCCGTCTTGAAATAATTTAAATATGTGCCCTGCTTGGACATAATTTTGAGATTTATCCCTATCTGTGCTAGTATGGCAGTATGAAGGAAAAGGTAAGGGAAATAAAATTAGATGAAACGGTTCGCCCGCAGAAGCTCGCTGATTATATTGGTCAGAACAAGGTGAAAAAATCACTGGCGGTCTATATTGAAGCAGCCAAAACTCGTAAAGATCCTTTGCCCCATGTGCTAATTCACGGCGGACCCGGGCTGGGAAAAACTACACTTGCCAATATCATCGCCAAAGAAATGAATGTGCCGATGCGTATAACTTCTGGTCCAGCGATCGAGAGAACAGGCGATTTAGCTTCAATTCTCACTAACCTCAAATCGCACGAAGTTTTATTTATTGACGAAATTCATCGGCTCAATCGCAACATTGAGGAGGTGCTTTATCCAGCGATGGAGGATTGGGCGCTTGATATTGTGGTAGGGAAAGGTCCATCCGCCAAAACATTGCGACTTGAGTTGCCACCATTTACTTTGGTTGGAGCAACAACAAAAATCGGTGCCCTATCTTCTCCGCTTCGTGATCGTTTTGGCGTGCTGTATCATCTGGATTTTTATGAAAATGCGGATATTGAAAACATACTTACTCGTTCAAGTCGGATTTTAAATATCCCGATTCATCAAGATGCTTGTGCTGAGATTGCGCTCCGTAGCCGTCGCACTCCGCGCATCGCCAATCGGCTACTGGCGCGTATTCGGGATTTTGCGCAAGTTAAAGGAAAGGGTACAATAGATATAGGGGAAGTTAATCGCGCTTTTTTAGTTTTGGAAATTGACAGCTACGGGCTGGACGGAACTGATAAAAAAATTTTACAAATTATCGCGCAAAAATTCGCTGGCGGACCGGTTGGCTTATCAACTATCGCAGCTGCTTCACACGAAGAAAAAGAAACCATTGAAGATGTAATTGAACCGTATTTAATTCAAACAGGCTTGCTCGAACGAACCCCCAAAGGACGACGGCTTACTCCGTTTGCCTATAAATATCTGGGCATTGCAGAACAAACATTAGTTTAAAATATGACCATATTCAACCCCATCTCTTTTGCGATTTATGGGTTTTTCGTTATTGTGTTTATCGCTTTTTCGTGGTATTTTGTTCGCCGTATTTTAGAAATGAGATTTCAGGGCGATAAAAGTTTTTTGGCGGTTAAAATTTACTCGTTTTATTGCATAGCAATTTTGCTCTTTACTTTGATTGCTTTAATTATAAATAATTTACAATGACAAAAGATATTTCAAAAGAGTACTATTTTAGCACGCCAGACCATCAGCAAGGCGATGACGAAATTGAAATTTTCGCCCGACCATACATTCTTGCCTATATCCCAGAAATTTTATTTATTAT
>PFTZ01000074.1 GCA_002789815.1 Candidatus Berkelbacteria bacterium CG_4_9_14_3_um_filter_39_23 | reverse complement strand
TGACAAAGAGGAGACACGAGAATGACAGAAAGGTGAAACAAGAATAAAAAGATGAGTTGAAAATAACAATAAGCGGAAGTTTTGCGTAAGTTGTGAATTAATAAATCAAAAAAGCCCCAACGATAGCTTTTTATAGCAACGGATGTTGGGACCATAGATAGTTAGATCCAAAATGGATCGGGAAAGTTAGCTAGGAACAAACGCTAAAGCGGTTAGAATGGCGTTCTTGAATATGTTCAGCGATACAGGTTTAGCCAACACCGTTGCCCCTAACTCATTGGCAACCGCTTCCAGCGCTAGCGTCGGGCGACCAGTAATAAAAATAATCGGTAGGTTAGGGGCGAGCACCCGAATCTCGCGCGCCAACATAATCCCGCCAATAACAGGCATGTCTTGGTCTGTGACCAAAACGCCAAACGCTTCATAGTTTGCCCTGAATATTTCAAGCGCTTTTTGACCGTCACAAGCAATTTCATACGCAACACCCATCGCATCGCAATAAGCTGACTCTAAATTCAAAACTATTGGCTCATCGTCAACAAGCAGGACTTTTTTGGCTACTTCCTCTGGCATGCTCTGTTTCCTCCACCGCTTTAACGGGATTTTGCTACAAATCAAACTTTACAGGATTATACACCATAAGTCAAGCGCTTGGACTATACCCTTGCATTTGCTAAATAATCTGTTATAATATATTTAATAAGAGATTGTTCTATAGATTTACGATCAATATATTGAATATTTTGATGCGATGTTCTATTAGAGCCCACTGGAAAATGTCATTTTTACTGCAAATTTTTAAATTCTACTACAATGCATTTTTAATTCCTCTGCTTATCTCCTGATGGGCATCGTTGTTAAAAATTCATTTCGCTACGAATTTATCAATTTTCGTTACAAAAGCACATTTTCCAGTGGGCTCTCCAGCAATTCAAAAATATTTAATTCGTTTTTTTTTGTGTTGAATTATTCACAAAATACGACAGGAGATCAAAATGTATAGTCAAAGAAATAGGGGTTTTCGCAGGGGAAATTTGTCTGGATTTGCCGATGCTAAAAATTATGGCGGTTTCCGCCATCGATCAAGCAGACCAAGAAGGGGTAGCTTCAGCCAAACGATTGATATTGCCAAATTTATCAATAAATCCGGAGGCGAAGAAACGCAAGCGATTGAAATAATAAATACTTTCAACGATTTTTCACTTTGCCCAGAGCTTAAAAATAATTTAGCCAAAAAAGGGTTTATTAAACCAACGGCAATCCAAGACCAAGCCATTAAACACTTGATGGAAGGCAGGGATTTGATCGGGCTAGCCAACACCGGCACTGGTAAAACCGCCGCCTTTCTCTTGCCCCTTATTGACAAAATTTTCAAAAATAAATCGCAAAAAGTATTGATTATTGCCCCGACCAGAGAACTAGCGCTTCAAATTGAAAATATGTTTCACCAGCTGTCTTGGGGAATGCGCGTATTTTCTGCGGTGTGCGTGGGCGGAGCGCCAATTTACAAACAAATCCATAATTTGCGACGGGATCCAAGCTTTGTTATCGGCACGCCGGGTCGGCTGAAAGACCTAGGCAAAAGAAATGTAATTAGGTTTGAATCGTTTCAAAATATCGTGATTGACGAAATTGATCGTATGTTGGATATAGGGTTTATTGGTGACATTCGCGAAATTTTAAACCAGCTTCCGAAAGAGAGGCAATCATTTTTCTTTTCAGCGACCATGCCACCCAAGATTCGTAATTTGGTCCAGCAATTTGTGCATAATCCTGTAACAATTGAAGTGAAAACTGGCGAAACAGCGAAAAATGTTGACCAAGATATTGTGCGCGTCAAGAGTCAAAACACAAAATTTACCCAATTGCAAGAAATTTTGAATGAACCAGAGTTAAAAAAAGTGCTGATTTTTTCTGAAACTAAAAGGGAAGTTGAACAATTGGCTGTAAGTTTAAATCGTCAAGGATTTAAGGCAGAGTCAATCCACGGGGACAAAAGACAATACCAACGGCAAAAAGCGCTAGCTTCGTTTAAAAACAATTTCGTCAACATCCTGATTGCTACCGATGTCGCAGCCAGAGGCTTAGACATTGAAGATATTACCCATGTCATCAACTATACTATCCCCCACACTTTTGATGATTATATCCACCGAATTGGTCGGACTGGAAGAGTGGATAAAAAGGGAATCGCGTTGACATTTGTTTAAAAATTGAAAATTCACGCCTTGCGCAAATTGTGCTTGTTATTATTCTCTACTTGTCCTTTTATCCCCGTATCTCCTCTTTGTCATTCCCGCCCCCCTTCCGTCGTTCCCGTGAAAACGGGAATCCAGACAGGACTGGATCCCCAGTCAAGCTGAGGATGACAAAGGGTGTGTCATTCCC
>PFTZ01000096.1 GCA_002789815.1 Candidatus Berkelbacteria bacterium CG_4_9_14_3_um_filter_39_23 | reverse complement strand
ACGGAAATGACGGAAGGGGTGCGGGAATGACAAAGGGGAGACACGGGAATGACGGAAAGTAGAAGTTTTGCGTAAATCTAATAAATACTAAATAGTGGATACTAAATAATGGATAATATCTCTACTCAGTAGTTTGCCCGTCAAATTCTGCCTCTTGCGCTATTGCTTCTGCTTTGGTCGCGCGAACAATTCCGTCTTTATGATGCGCTGGCGAATAGATCGTGTATAATTTTAAATCTTTTGTTTTAGAAGTATTGACGATATTATGCTCAGCTCCTGACGGCACCACCACCGCGTCCCCGTCTTTAACTTCGTACTCAGTTCCGTCAATTATCACTTTACCGCTACCTTTTTCAAAACGAAAAAACTGGTCGTTGCCTGGATGTGTTTCCAATCCGATTTCTTCTCCTGGCTTAAGTGACATCAACACTAACTGGGAATGCTTGCCAGTATATAACACTTGGCGAAAATTTTCATTTTCAATCGTCAGCTTTTCTATCCCGCCTTTATAACCCTTTTTCATTTTACTCCTTTTTATTTTTGATCATATACTACATAATGCAAATACTCGGTCGTCTCGTTTGCTGTATAATGGCAGGTACCCCATATACTTTACAAAAATGGAATTTGGGATTGTGAATTTTGCCTCGTCAATCAATTACGAACTTTAGCGCCCACATTCGCAAAAATATTCTATTTTGCCCGGGAGAGGAGTCGAACCTCCACGCCCTTACGGACACTAGCACCTCAAGCTAGCCTGTCTACCATTCCAGCACCCGGGCATTTTTTTTATTCTACCCGATTGATTTGCTTTTTTCAAGTTAAAATGATAAAATTTTATCATTGATAATACCAGCCGAGGTAGCTCAATGGTAGAGCACATGACTGAAAATCATGGTGTCGGCAGTTCGATTCTGCCCCTCGGCAAATTTAATTATCATTATCAAAACAATTAACCAAAAACTACCAGCGAGTTTAATAATTTCAATTTCTGGAATACGAGGAATTGTTGGCAAAGACTTTGATCGGGCGACTGTGAAAACTTTACTCTATGGCTATGTTCAACTGCTTGGTAAAGGACTTTTTGTATTGGCTGGTGATTCTCGCTCTCACACTCCTAAAATTCAACAATGGGTTGCAGACGAACTCGTAAATTTAGGGTGCGATGTAATTGACGCCGGACTCGAGCCAACTCCAACTTTAAATATCGCTGTGCCAAAATTCAAAGCGCGGGGCGGAATTATTGTCTCAGCTTCACACAACCCAAAAGAGTATAATGGTCTAAAATTTTTTGACTCAACTGGACATTATTTGGACCAAAAAAAATTAAACAAATTACTTGCGCTCAGTCAAAAGCCAAATCATGCAAAGATTACCAAACTAGGCATTATCCGAAAAATCAATAATCTAAGCGCTCTGCACATCCAAAAACTTGGCGCTATCACCAATCCGAAAATCAATTGGCAATCCCGCGATAAAAAAATTCGAGTTTTGGTGGACGCAATAAATGGCGCCGGATGCAATTTTTTATCACACTTGTTTAACGAATTAAATTGCGATCGCACAATAATAAATGACAATCCGTCAAAACCTTTCCCCCATCAGCCTGAACCAAATTTTAAAAATCTAAAAACAGTTAGTAAAATTATGAAGGGCTCCCGATTTGATATCGGCTTTGCCACTGACCCAGATTGCGATCGCGTTATAGTTCTCACTCCAAAACAAGGCGTGATTTGCGAAGAATACACTATCGCGCTGTGCCTTTTACGATTAACTCAATTACATAAAAAAGGAAAAGTTATTATCAATTTCGCATCCAGTTTATTAAACGAATATATTGCCCGGCAAAACGGCTTAGAAATCGTGCGCGTGCCGGTCGGCGAACACAACATCTACGCGCGAATGCAAAAAGAAAATGCGATTTTGGGCGGAGAGGGAAATGGCGGAGTGATGGATCCGCACATTAACTCCACCCGCGATTCGTTCACCGGCATCGTTCATATTTTATCGCTACTGGCTGAAAGCGGACAAAGCATTGACCAAATAATCGATTCTCTGCCCAAGTTTGAAATCATCAAAGACAAAGTGCCAATTGCTAATTTAGATTTAAAAAAAACTTATCATAAAATCGAAAAACATTTTTTAAAAACCAACAATCCGCCCCGCGCCATCAGTTATGAGGACGGCATCTGGCTGGGCTGGAATAACCAGTGGGTAATGTTTCGCCCGTCCAACACTGAACCAATCGCGCGCGTAATGGCAGAGTCGCTCGATATTTTAAAGACAAAAAAGCTGATTGAAACGATCAAAAAAATTTTGTAGCAAATCAACTCGAATCACAAACCAACGCAACAAAATAAAAACCGCCCTCAACAAATACTTTTAGGACGGTTATTGGCTATATT
>PFTZ01000113.1 GCA_002789815.1 Candidatus Berkelbacteria bacterium CG_4_9_14_3_um_filter_39_23 | reverse complement strand
ATATAAACAAGAAATTCAGGTCAATATTCAAGTTAAAGACAGCCAGGGGCAAATAGGAGAATCAACTAATAAGGTCTCCTTGCTTGACAAAGCTACCGGTGTCATTGCGAGCTCATCTGCTCGAGCGTGGCAATCTCTGTCTTGGTCTAACATCAAACACTTTTTTGCCAAAGACAACAAAACCGACACTGCAAATCCCGACTCAAATTCCAACCTTGCTAAAGCGGCGGCTGCGATACCGATGGGGACGAAGGGGGCAATCGAAATTGATAAAGTTTTGGCGGAGGGGAGCGATATACCGATTGATAATGCAATCTGTCAAATAAGAAAAAACAAAGGAACAAACGATCAATCATTATTCGCAGACTATTGTCGGGGTGCATTGTTATCGCTTGATTTGTACCAGATGTCCCAAGATATTCAAGCTGGCTGGAAATATGAACTAAACATATCAGCCGAATATTTCGAAGATAAAGTTATTTCTTTCGCAGTGGCAAATTTTTCTGCAGACACATACGAATATAACTTGGGAATTATACGGCTAAAGCAAACAGATAATGCGCTTGGACTTATTAGGGCTACCGTTCGAACAAGCAATTACAATACTGATTTAGACAATAGCGAATTTATAGGGCATATTTGGGCGGTAAGTGCCCAGGGAGATAGATTGGTGTTTAATATGCGGTATGTATTTTCGACAAATATCTCTCTTGAACCGGGAACTTGGCATTTAGAAATGTCCGTAGATGGTTTAGGCATTATTAACAGAGATTCACTTTCTACGGATATAGTCGTTCGACCTAATACAATTTCTGAAACAGAATTTGTATTGATACTTGATCCTGCTACGCCAAGGGATATTAGAATGGAAACAAAAAAGTTTTATCCGCTGAGATTACAAGATTTGAGTTATTTTGATTATAATGGCTATTTATTGTCTCAGGTAGAAGGAGTGTATGTTGTTGACGCAATAAGTGGCAAGGAAATAACAAAATTTGTTTATAATGGCGATAGTAGTTGGTCTGCCGTATCGTTATCACAGGGTACTTATAAACTCTGCGTCAAGAAAAAAAATAACCAAAACGATTTTGTGTGCGGTAGCGCTTTTAATATTACCGCATCCGCGGGCAGATATGATCGATGGTTCCCAGATTCCGCGTATCCGCAATTGGCAACTGTTCAAACAGAAACTATCAACGGGATTACGATAGAAATTGCTGACAATGAAATGGTTGATTTAAACGCACCCGAAAACGCTAAGATGAAAAAACATTACGATGGACAAACCAAATTAATTAAGTGGTTGAGGGAAAAATACCCATGCCGCCTTAATAAAATATTATTTTTGAAAGGATATATGGGGTCGTCCTTGATTGGTGTTGATGGATATGCCAAAGAAGGCAGTAGAGGTATTGTCCTCCGCGACGTATCATGGCAGTTCAGTTACGCATTTGATATTGAACGGGATTATTATGTATTGGTTCACGAATATGGTCATATCTTACAAATTGATCATTTTATGAATGATCAAAACTTTCAGAATTTTTTTATCGCTCACGGTAGAAATATAATGAAAGATGGAAAAATAATCAGAAGAGCGCCTTATGACGAAACAGCGACCCTTAGCTCCAAATGGCGCGATTTTCCTCTTAGCGAAAAAACAAAAAGTGAGAGTGGTAGTTCTGATGGTCATGCGGCTGACAACAATCTCGAACTTTTTGCTTCTGACTTCACTCTCTTCAGTGGTTCTAACGAGACCAAAAAACTTTACGATGAATATAGAGAGAAAGCAAGCAAAGCCGTCAAAGGCACTCAAGAGTATTTTATGTATGCTTTAAATTATAAATATATGAGATATGTGGTGAGGGTTCCTCAGCTTCAGAATGAAGTGGACCCATATCCTTGTGGTAATGTTTTTGAAGGCAGAACATTAAGCATGGACGATGATATCTTTGGCAGATTCCTTGAATGTCCGGCGGTCTCTGTGGTTGGCAAGGTTACAAGTTCATCAACCCGCTCAACTATTGACGGAGTAAGTATCCGTTTCAGCTTGGGCAATTCAATTTTGGATACCAGTACACAAAACACCCCCGATAAAGGTACATACAAGTTGTCCAACATAGCGGTAGGTAATTATAGGGTTGAGTTGGTAAAAGATGGTTATCAGCCCAAAACAACTCAAGCAAATGTTAGGGCTGGCAACAATACGATTAATTTCACTATGGATAAGATCACCTCCGGAACAACCACCGCTCAAACCGCTAAAATCAGTGGCTATGTAAAAAAGTATTCAGGCGCTACGATAGTGCCGGCTGACGGTGCCAATATCAAAATTGACAATATCGGTCGAACAACATCTGCT
>PFTZ01000109.1 GCA_002789815.1 Candidatus Berkelbacteria bacterium CG_4_9_14_3_um_filter_39_23 | reverse complement strand
TCATCCTCAACCGAAAGCAAAGCGCTTCGGATTGGGGATCCACATTCCTTTTTGTCATCCCGCACTTGATGCGGGATCCAGACAAAAAGACTGGATTCCCGTTGTCACGGGAATGACAAAGAGAAGATACGGGAATGACAGAGGGAAAATGTTGCATAAATCGTAAAATATCAAACAAAATAATTCATTATTATGAAAAAAATTATCGTCCTTGTATCGTCGGTTATTTTTAGCGTCTGCATTTTAGCTCAAAGCACCCAAGCCGCAACATTTGTCTTTCCCGGCGAATCCAACCAAAATACCACAACCATTGATAGTGAAATAAATAAAACCTTAATTGTAAGCGGTGAAAATGTTTTTGTTGACTCTGTTATACCCAAAGATTTGATCGCGCTCACGGGCAACCTCACTACCAATAACCAAATCGGCGGCAATTTATTGTCATTGTCTAAAACAACTTATATCAAGCAGGAAATCGCCGGAAGCGCGATTATCCTAAGCAGTGATGCGATTATTTCACAACCGATCAAAGGTAATTTATATGCTGGAGCGTCTGATATAACAATTGATACGGAAATCCAAGGCGATGTTTTTGTCGCGTCTGAAAATTTAACATTGACTAAAAATGCTCACATTCTAGGCGATACCTACGCGCGCGTTAAAACTTTAGACAAAAACGATTTAGCTCTAATTGACGGAAAAAATGATTTTAAGTATTACAAAACAGAAAAAAACTGGACTGATAACATAGCTCGCGCAATTATCGGTTTTTTCACTTTAATGCTTTTGGCGCTGATTATCTGGCGTTTCAAGCCCAAAACTTTTGACACTATCCAAAATGCAATGACTAAAAAATGGGGCACCAGTTTGCTCTTTGGTTTAATTTTCCTTATCGTCACACCAATTATCGCGATTGCCATCCTGCCATTTATTATCACCTGGCCAATTTCAATTTTGATAATAACGGCTTATTGTTTTATTATTGGTTTGTCGCCGATTTTTGCGTCTTACACTTGGGTAAATAAAATTTTAAAACTGAAATTCCACCCGCTTGCCACCATTGCTATTGGTTTAATTCTGCTGACTATCATTAAAATTATTCCTGTTATCGGCGGGTTTATTTTGTTCGGAGCGCTTCTGTTTGGTATCGGCGCCAGTGTTATTGTAATCTATGAAAAAATAAAAACAAATCCCAAAGGAGGGAAATGAAGATTGAAGTCAAGCCCGCGATAGAAAATTCACCCAAGCCATCATTGAAAAATCGTTTGTGGGGCGACAAACAAAAAAAAATTCGCACGATTATTTGTATTATCATTGGGATCGTAATCATCTTGCTTGCCAGCACGATTTATGCTAAATTTTTCGTCAAAGAAACTGCCTCAACCGAAACAAAGAAAACCAGTTTTCTGCCCTCTTTGAAAAAAACCGAGGAAAAGAAAATTGAAAGCCCGTTGTCTGGCGTTGAATACGCGGAAAACATTGCTAAGCGACACCCACTTGGCGTGATGGTGGAAAATCACCCAGACGCGCGCCCGCAGTCAGGGCTAGATAAAGCTGAAATTATCTACGAGGCAATCACAGAAGGTGGCATCACCCGTTTTATGGGAGTATTCGGACCGCGCGTCACCGAGGAAGTTGGACCAGTCAGAAGCGCGCGCACATTTTTTGTCACCTGGATCCAAGAATATGACGGATATTACGCCCATGCTGGCGGATCCAAAGACGGCTTGGCGCAAATCGCGTCTGATGGTGTGATGGATCTTCCGCACACCACTGGATATTTTGAACGGCAACCACAAGCCGGCATTGCCTCTGAGCACACTTTATATACATCTATAGCTAATTTATACAAATTGGCGGAGGCTAAAAAATACGACACCAATGCGTCATTCACCAGTTTAAAATTTAAATCCGATGAAGAATTAGCCAAACGAGGAAACGTCTCGGAAGTGATTATTCCTTTTTCAACTGACTCTTACGAAGTTAAATGGTTATACGATAAAACGGAAAATATCTACAAACGGTCAATGGCTAGGGTTCCGCACAAAGATAAAATTAGTGGCAACCAGCTTACCGCCAAAAATATTATTATCCAAACTGTGCAACGCGCTCCGATCGCTCTTGCTGGCGCCAAACCAACTTTTAAATTTACCACCGAAGGGTCGGGCAAGGCTACTATTTTGCGCGACGGACAAAAAATTGACGCGACCTGGAAAAAATCAACTACCAGTGAGCGAACTAAATTCTTTGACTCAACCGGCGCTGAAATTAAATTTAATCGCGGTATATTTTGGTATGAAATCGTCCCGCCAGAAATCACGCCAACTTTCACCGAAGCGACCGCAACCCAACCAGTCGCCAACTAAAACTACGACTTCCACTTATTGTCATTCTTG
>PFTZ01000022.1 GCA_002789815.1 Candidatus Berkelbacteria bacterium CG_4_9_14_3_um_filter_39_23 | reverse complement strand
AAACGATTCTTCGATTGATTTTTTGTTGGCTTCCAAGTTTTCTTTGGCTTTGGACGGATTATCAGCTAAAAAGCCGGTCGGAGCGCTGGATAATTTGTCTTGGTGGCGCGGGATCCAAGAGCTGGGAATGGACCAAATGTCTGGTGGGTCGTCGGACAGCAGGGCGTTAATTGAGTTGAGCTCATAATCCATTAAATCTTTTTTCACCACTTTGATTTTCAGCTCGGGGTTTTCCTCCTCGTATTCTTTAATCGCTTCTTTAAAAACTTCGTCATTGTCAATTCCGCGCCAAACAACTAAAGTATTGTCGCTGTTTTTTTGGGTTGACGACTTACTACTGCCGCCACTGGTGGCAATAATAATGCCAATTATAGTGGCAAAAATCACCACCACCGCGCTGATTAAAATCCAGACATAAGGTTTCATTTTTTAAATGCTAAATTTTAAATTATAAATGTTAAATTAAAGAGGGGCATCTTGTTTTCCCCGGTAATTTATAATTTCTCATTTTCAATCTGCGCCACAATTTCCTTTTTATACTCGGGATTTTTTAGCGCAAAATGGATATTGGTGGTTAAAAAGCCTAGGGGGTTGCCCATATCCCAATAATCCCCTTTTATAATTTTACCATAAACCTTGCCTTTGGCAACAAATTTATCCATCTGGTTGTTCCACCAAATTTCGTCACCTTTGTCGGGCTTGGCTTGGGCTAACGCGTCCATATATTCTGGCTCGGCGATAAAACCGCCGACTGTAAAATACGGCGACAAGCTGTTGCCGACTCCGGGTTTTTCCACTACTTTTTCAATTTGGTAAATGCCGTTTGAAAGCTGTTTAATTTGGGCGTTGCCATATCGCTGGCACCAGTCGTCTATTTTTCCTTCTGGCGCTTTGAGTAGCGACATATAGTTGCCGGGTTGAATAGCGTAGGCGTCAATCAATTGTTTGAAAATGGGTGGCTTGGTTTCCACTATTTCATCGCCCCAGGCAAAAATAAATGGTTCGTTTCCGGTGATTGGTCGTCCTTGTAAAATGGCGTGTCCATTGCCTAGTTGCTGATGCTGGCGGACAAAAACAAAATTAGCTTTTTCAGTCAGCTCGGTGATAGCTTCCAGTTCTTTGGTTTTGCCGGTTTGCTTGAGTTTGGCTTCCAGCTCAGGATTGCGGTCAAAATAATCTTCCAGCGCTTTTTTGTTGCCTGAGGTGACAAACACAACCGTTTCAATGCCTGAGGCGATTAAATCCTCAACTAGGTAGTGCAAAAGCGGTCGGTCGATAATTGGAACCATTTCTTTGGGCAGGGTTTTGGTCCAGGGTAAAAATCTGGTGCCATAGCCAGCCACTGGAATCACTGCTTTGGTGATTTTCGTCATAATAGTTTGATTATTTGATTTTTAAGACGGGCGATATCTTTTTGAATTGTTCTCCATACCAAGTCAAGATCAAGATCAAAATACTGGTGAACGAGTTTATCTCTCATACCAGCGATTTTTTCCATTCTACCGCAGGATGTTTTTGCTTAAAATTGTCAGGCTGGTTTTTGACTGCTTCGCCAATTATCTCAAGGCATCTGAAAGTCGCGTCTTGTATTTTTTGGTTTCTCAAAAATTTATCTTTGGGTATGCCTTTAGTATAAGTTTCTATGCGCGCTATGGCATCAGAAATATGTTGTAGAAAAATTTTATGGTCTTTAATCATAAAATGGTTTTTTGTTGTTTGGCGATAGTTTCTTTTAAAGGTGGATATATTGACCCGTATGTTATCAAATCTACCTTGGTTTGGGTTGCGTCTGTCAACTCTTGCTCAAGCCCGATTAAGTCAAGCAAGCTTTTTTTATGTTTGTTTTTGCCAAAATCAATTAAAATATCAATATCGCTTTGCTTGTTGGACGATCTATCAGCATAAGAGCCAAAAATAGCCGCTTTGGCTATTTGACGCGATTTTAAAATTGGAATCACCTTTTTTTTGATTTGAGATAAATTCATAACTACTATTCCCCGATCACTTTTATCGTGCGGGTTTTGGTTTTGTTTTGCTTGGGAATGGTGATAGTGAGGATGCCGTTTTTTAAATCCGCTTGCGACGAATCAGCGTCAATCGCCACTGGCATCAGGTACGAACGGGAAAATGGACCCCAATAGCATTCCTGGGTAAAATAATTTTCCTTGTTGATCTCTATGTCTGGCTCGCGCGTGCCTTTGATGGTGATTACTTCGTCAGTGATGGACACATCAAGATTTTCTGGCTTAACGCCTGCCATCGGCGCTTTGACCACAATATCGTCCTCAGTTTGAAAAGCGTCAATAGTAAGTTGCCCTTCGTAGTCGTCGCTTGACTCGTCGAGCCAATCAGCGCTATGCTCCTGTTTTGACATAATTTCCTTCCCTAATTAAATTTGGTTTTTGTTTCTGAGATTTGCATTTTTATGATCAATGCATTTTTAAATTTTACATTAGTCGTATTATTTTCATTTTATCCCCAATTTGCAAATTCGTCAATTGGGCGGTAATATAAACTTATTACGAAATAATTTTTCGCAGCGGAATTAAATAATTTTGAGCAAAAATAATAAAGAGTGAGGAAGGTGTAATAGAATTACAGCAACGAGCTCTGAATTATTTTTTAGCCAAAATTATGTGGTTGCAGTAGAAAAGATTGTTTTGTAATAAGTCTAATAAACATTATGAAACCAT
>PFTZ01000114.1:3824-4084 GCA_002789815.1 Candidatus Berkelbacteria bacterium CG_4_9_14_3_um_filter_39_23 | reverse complement strand
TTTTTTGAGCCTCCATGATGGCTGTCTTATCAATATCAGCTCCAACTAATCTTTTTACAACACCCTTTTTAGCTAAAAAAGATCCGTATCCGCAAGACGAATCTAAAATTGTCCAATTTTTAATATCGGAAATGTTTTTATTCAAAATAGAGTAAGCTAAATCAACAATAATTTCTGGGGTATAATAAGACCCTAAATTAACCTTGTCTATATGATTCAAATGTTTTTGATTATTATCCATATATATAATATTTCTAATG
>PFTZ01000114.1:0-3766 GCA_002789815.1 Candidatus Berkelbacteria bacterium CG_4_9_14_3_um_filter_39_23 | reverse complement strand
TTTTTCCGTGATTCCATGAGCGGAGAAAACACCTTATCCCCCCCTATAATTAAAGAAAAAGAAATTTGAAAAATTTTAAAACAATTGGGCGATAGCCCAAAAAAGAAAAGGAATATTTCGTATAATGCGTCGGCATATCTGAAGTTTGCCGTAGCGTAGCGGAGGCAAATATGAGTGGAGGCTTTTGTAAAAAGCCGTAGCCTCATACACGCTGTTGTACGATGTAATGAAAATTCTTAATTCGCCGATAGGTGAATTTTAATCGGGACAATTTTATTTTTTTAAGCCATCTTTTAATTCACTAATTCGGTTTTCATCATTTTTTCCTAACTGTCCTTGGCTAAACCATGTTCTATAAGTTGCTTGTCCTTTTGGGGGAATTCTTACAATAAGTGATCCTTGGTCTTTTGTCATTGCATCTTGCAGTTCTGAATAGTGTTCCAATTTTACTTCAATATCTTGGCCTAATTCAGCCTGAATTGCAGTGACAAGCATACCCTCTTTTTGTTGATCTCCAATTTTTTGCTCCCATTGCTTAGTTTCAGAATTTTGCTCATAACCCTGCGCACTTAACACCAAAATTGATTGTTTGTATTTTGATTCCCTCATCGCAGGATTAGATCTGATAAGTCTTCTTAATTCATTCATATTTGTGGATATACTTAATGGATCAAAGTGGGTAAGGACTGCGGTTTTGCGACCACTTTCATCTTCACTAAAAACCAATGTTTCAAAACAACCGCCAAGACCGTAAGTCCAGATTATTTTTTCTTGTTCATCGTCGGGTAAGACTTCAACCGAACCCCCTTGATTCATTGAAACTTGTTCAACGTTTGGATCGTTTGCTTCGGTTCTTTCCCACAATCTCTGCAATTCAGGCGTCATGGTTTTCTGCCTAGTTTCAAGCTGGTTTAATCTTCTTAGCTCCTCTTTTTCTTCAGGATTCAAAAGGCCAAGATGTTCTTTTTTTCTCAATTCTTGACCACGGGGATTGTTAGGAAAAACTCTAATTCCATAAAGTTCACCCTTTTCTTCTTCGGTGATTGTCTTATCACCTACTTTTTTTGCAAGTTCAATTTCCCTCGGACTCTTTTGCGTAATTCCGAAGCCTTTAAAATCGAAATCGCCGAATTGTTCAGTAAATTTTTCCATATCAATATTATAGTGTTAAAAAAATAAAATTGTCCCGATTACTTTGCCCGATAGGGCAAAAAGAATTTTTCATTATTTTGCAAGTTCAAATATTTTTTTAACAAATTCTTTTCTGGCATAAAAAGCCCTGGTGATCGGTCGGCGTTCGCCAGTTCTTGGATTAATTCCGCCAGTACCTTTTGTCCTGGCTTGAATCCATTTGCCGTCTTTGCCAGTTAGGGTGCTAAAGCCCTTTTTAATAAGTTTAGCTCTGATAAAATCGTAATCCGCCTTTACCTCTTTAATTAAGCCATCATCTTCGCTAAAATCTAAACTTGCGACTTTGGTAAGTTGTCCGTCATTTGAATTTTTTCCGTTCCATTTCACGGCGCAAAAAATAATCGCTTTTAATTTGTTCCAGCAATGGCTGTCAAAAAACGAATGGGCTTTTAATTCCGCTGTGTTTATCATTGTTATAGCCATTGTTTCTTTTGGCACAAGGTCATTTTTGACATAATGAAAAGCAACAGATTTTAATTCGTAGGAAAGCCCATTTGGTGCTTTTGATACGTTCGTTTGAAGTCCTGCTAATCGTTCCAAAACAAGCCCTTTCCAGCCCTTATTTTGTTTGCCCGTTTCGTATGTCGTAATACCGTGTTTCAAGGCCAAAGCGCGCAAATCTTGTCCAATATACTTTTTTAGATTATTGATTGCAGTTGTTCTCGTAACTATTTTCATAAAATTATTTTTTTAAAATTAAAACTTCTTTGTCATCAATTTCATAATCATATCCTAGGTATTTTTTTTCAATATCGCTCAATAATGTGGTATCAAGCAATATACCGCTTGGAAAAAACCGTTTCTCTTTAATTTTCCCGCTTTTTTCAGATTTTGCATATCTTTCAGCGATTTTTTTATCGTATGTCCAACTTTCAACTCCAGTATAATTTTTATCATTAAAACTATGTATTCCTCTATAAAGTGTTATTGTATTTTTAGGTCTGAATTTAGATAAAAAATTAACTATATTTTTGTTAGGAGATTTTAACTGAATATCAAATGCTGACTGGTGAAAATATTTATCTGTCCAGCCCGAAACATAGCTTGGGATAACATTCAAAAGTTTATTTTTCATATTTTTATCTAATTCTTCAAATCTTTTGATGGATAAATCAAGATATTGTTTTTCACTATCAATCCCGATAAAATTGCGACCATAAAGATAGGCCGAAAGTCCAGTTGTCGAGCTTCCAGTAAAAGGATCTAAGACTACATCCCCCTTTTTTGTGCTTGCTAAAACAATTCTTTTCAATAAATCAGAGGGTTTCTGCGTCGGGTGTTTGCCAAATTTTTTTTCAATCATTTTTGGCGTGCCGATTGACCAAACCGAACGCATTTGAAGTCCGGGTTTTTTTAATGCGTCCTCCGGCCAAGTGCCGTTTTTCATTAAATCGTAATTGAAAATATGTTTTGCCTTTTTATCTTTTCTCGCCCAAACAAGCGTTTCATGGCTGGCGGTAAAAAATCGGCAAGACAAATTTGGCGAGGCGTTTGGTTTGAGCCACGCGATATCGTTTAGAATATGAAATTTAGCAACTTGCAACGCAAAACCGCATTGATAAATTGAGTGGTAGGTTCCACTAATCCAAATTGTGCCACCAGGTTTTAAAACTCTTTTGCACGCCTCAATCCAAGCCAAATGAAATTCAAAATCTTTCTTTAGACCGTTGCTGACATCCCATTGTCCTTTGTTTACGCTAACCATTTGACCAGCATGGCAGGTAAAACCGCCATTTGAGAGTAAATATGGCGGATCGGCAAAAATCATATCAACCGAATCTTCTGGGATTTCGGCTAATATCTCAAGACTATTGCCGTGAAATAAGGAAAAATCGCTGTATTTGTAGTATGGTTTTGTTTTCATGCTTTCATTATAACAAAAATAAAAAAAAATTCGCCCCCAAATCGCCGAAGGCGATAAAAAAAGTTTTTGGAATTGTTTTTAAAATATGTCGCCCAATACGTCGCGTGTATGCGAAGTTCACTTTTCGGATTTATTGGATTAATTTTGTTAATTGGCTTAAGCCTATTTTATCGCACTTTTGCTTGTTTTGCCACTAAACAGAGAAAAGCGAATTTGGGTCGAGAAAATTTTGCACTCCTTATTAATTATAATAAATGCAAAATTTTTGAGTCGCATACTCGGTGTTATCGGATGTATTGCTCTTTTTATAAATAGTTTTCTTCCTTATTAAAATGCTTTTAGAAGAAGGGAGGAGCGTTTTTGACACTCCTCCAAGAAGGCGAAAAAACTAATCATTTCTGAAAGGGTTTTCAGGAAAAGGACCCCGACGAACAATCAGATTGCCAACCATTTCACCGTTACAGTTTGGACATTTTGGCGAAACTACGCCGAGATGGGGAAATTCTTCATCTTGGTGAACAATTAATTCTTCGCCACAATTTTTACACTTCCATTTATAATTCGGTATAGGAAACATAGCATCCTCCTTTCGTTTTTCGGTTGGCTCTCTTCTAAAAGCATTTTGTAAAAGAGCAATATTTCCGATATACCGCAGTTGTGCGATGTGCCGGAGCAAAGCGAAGGCAAAGCGCGCAACTGCGGGAACCGCGA
>PFTZ01000031.1 GCA_002789815.1 Candidatus Berkelbacteria bacterium CG_4_9_14_3_um_filter_39_23 | reverse complement strand
CGGGAATCCAGATCCAACTGGATCCCCAGTCAAGCTGGGGATGACAAAAAGGAATGTGGATCCCCAATCCGAAGCGCTTGGCTTTCGGTTGAGGATGACAAGGGGGCGGGACAAGGCTGACAAGCAAGGCAGAGAGTGGTATAGAAAATCCGTTTAATAGAAGTTTTGCGTAAGTCGTGTTATTGTTATATCCTCGTGATTAAATTGATGATGAGCATTCCGATGGCGTAGCTGGAAATTACCAGCACCAAGCCGATACCGGACTGGACCATTTGCATTTTGGCTTTGTGAGTATTTTCTTCGATGCCCCCAGAAACCATATAGCGGAAAGCGCCCAAAAGGAGCATCAGTAAAAATCCAGCGCCAGCCACCATTGTCACGATTGAGAAAATTTTGGCTGTTAAAGCACTAAACGGATTGCCAGTTGTTAAATTTTCAAGACTTGTTAGTTGTCCAGCCACAAAGTTGGTGATAGCAAAAGCAAACACCGCAATCATAAAGCCGGTAATCATCCACACAAAATTTTTTTTGGCTTTGGCTATTTTGTCCTCGTCGCCTGCGGCAAACAAATACATCGCGCCGGAGATTAAAATTCCAATGAGAAACAAATAATACGCCAGCTCAGTGGCTTTTAAGATGAGCTTAACAATTATACCGTTGATGTCTAGGCTATCAGCAGCATTATCAAAGGCAAATTTTTCGGCAATTGTTTTGATTTGTATATTAGCCATGGTATTTTAATTTATTGAGGCGCTACCGGGGGTGTTGTTTTAGGGGGTGGTCGGAGGCTCTACTTTCATTTGGGTTGTCTCAGTGGGCGTAATGGGTTTTTGCAAATCTCTCACTATAAAAGTTTTCAAGGTAAAGTTGACCAATGTATATGAAAAAGTTATCACCACCAAACCGATAAGCGCCCATTTAACGATATTTTTACCAGACGATACTTGTTCCTCGTTTCCGCCAGAGGTAATAATTTTTAAACCGCCCCAGACAATCATTATACCAGCGATAATGGCGCTATATAGTAGAATTTGACTGACGATTTTGGTCATAAAATCAGCCACATCGCCTGGCATTAAATCTTCTGGCGGTTTGGTAAAAATTAACATAAAATTATTTAATTAAGATGGCTGTTACCTCTAAAATTGTGAAAACCAAAGCCACAATCGCCAGCCCTACCAGCGCCCAAGTAATGGTTTTTTTGGCTGAAGCAGTTTTATCCTCGTTACCATACGCAGTTAGATATTGAATGCCAGCCCACACAATCATTAAAACTGCCAACGAAGCAGAGAGTGCCATTAGGGCAGTAATAATCTCTCCAGCTAAACCCTCCAACACAGCATGAGGATAATCGTTGTTGTATCCAGATAGTTTTTCATAGGCGTTTTTAACCTTGTCAAAACCAAAGATATTGTTAGTTGCTTCAAGGTTTGGAATACCTGTCGGTGCAACCGCTGGCGGTGGGGTGGCAACCGGTGGGTCAGCCAAAACTTTTTGTAATAAGTCTATCATAACCCTTGATATGTTTCAGTTGTTTTAGAGGCAGCCAGGTCAATGGCGTTGGTGATGCTTTCGCCTTGGTTGACCGAGCGGATCATATTTTTAAAAATTGTGTTCACTTCTTTGGGGCTTGGACCAGTGTACCAGCTTTTGGCGGTTTGCTGAGCAAAGGTCCAAGGATTTTTCCTTTCAATCCTTTTCTCAATGGTGGGGACATCGTCGCTTAAAACCGGGTAAGGGCGATCAACAAAACTGTGATATTCGCTGAGTCCGGATTTGACCAGATATTTGAGGAAACTCCACGCCTCCTCTTGGTGCTGGGAACTTTTGGGCACGGTTTCCAGCCAATAATAGCCAGCGTCAATCGCTTGGTCAGCGCCTTCGACTTGAGGTAGGGGAAGCATCGCGTATTTGAGCCCCGGGTTTTTGTTGATCAATTCTTTTAATTGGTACGAATAAGCAAAAATCATAGCAACTTTACCGTCCACAAACGCCTGCATATCGTTGGGCATATCTTTGTTCCAGGTGTAGCGCGATTCAGAGGGGTTGGCAAACTTGGTGTAAAAATCCAGCGCTTCGCGCCCAGGGTAATAATTATCGCCGGTATTTTTGGACTGGCTTAAATTAAAAGTTGCCATAGTTTGGTCGCTGGAGGACATTTGGGTTTGGCTTTGGAGCATTAAAGTGGCTAAAATATCAGCGCTGTTGGTGACGTTGTCAGTGGCGCCAATGGCTGAGCCAGCGCGCGTGATTTTGTCGCCATTTTTTTGGGTCAACATTTCGCTTAATTTGATAAATTCGCTCCAGTAGCGCGGTCCTTGTTCGAGCAACGCGGTTTCCTCTTTGGTGCGTTCGGGTTGGTCAGCGGAATTATTATCTAACAGTTCAAATAATCCTTTTGAGCTAACATTGATCATGGTTGGGTTGA
>PFTZ01000100.1 GCA_002789815.1 Candidatus Berkelbacteria bacterium CG_4_9_14_3_um_filter_39_23 | reverse complement strand
TGACCAAAACCCGGCATAATTACAATCGCCAGAAGCGCGATGCCAATCACCAAAAGTGACACTGATATTTTGCTCCAATATTTATAATCAATCGCTGTGCAAAAAATCATTAGCATTGCGCCCAATCCAAAGGAAACCGCCTGCTTGGTAAGATAGTATGTATTGTAGCTATAGCGGTCGTATGAAACAACCACTGACGCGCTAGAAATCATTGCCAGTCCAATTAAGGAAAGTAAAATTACAAGAAAAATAATCCACAAATCTCCTCGTTGACGACTTTTTTCGCGATATTTATTTAGGCTCACAATAATTCATTAATAAGTTGAACGAATTTCTTGCCTCGCTCGGTGGCGTTTTTAAATTCATCAAACGAAGCGCACCCGGGCGACAATAATATGGTATCACCATTTTGGGCTAATTTTACTGCCTCGCGCACTGCGTCAGATAAATTCTTCACTTTGGTAAATTTATTAAATGTCTTTGGCAGTATCGCTTTTATCTCGCTTGACGCTTCGCCAAATAAAATTAAATGCCGAACTTTCTGGCGAATAATTTTTGCGATCGCAATAAAATCCGTATTCTTGCTTTTTCCGCCCATCAATAAAATTGATTGAGGATAAGCGCTGAGCGCGCCTTTGACTGAAAGCGGGGTAGTGGAATATGAATCATTGATTGCGATGATTCCGTTTTTTTCACACACTGGCTGAAGTCGGTGTTCTAGCGGTTTAAATTTTTCCAAAACTTCACAGATATGTTTTTTAGACACCCCCAGCAATTTTGCGGTTAGCATGGCTGCCAAAATATTCTCTCGATTATGATCCCCTTTCAGTAAAATGTCTTGCTGAGAAATAATCAAATCTTGATGCGAAAACGAAAAATAATAATTACCATTTTTAAAATACGCGCCATCTTGGGTCTCCTCGCGGGTTGAAAACCAATGAACATTGGCTGGCGAAATTCCAGCCAGCGCAAAAGAATTCAGTGAATCAAAATTGATGATAGCTGTGCCTCCCTGCTCCTGAAAACAAACGATATTTTGCTTGCTTTTGAGGTACTCGCATTGGTCTTTATGATGATCGAGATGGTCCTCAGTAATATCTAGCACTACTGCCACTGGCGGACTTTTGGTCAAATCTTGCAACATAAAACTTGATAGTTCGTAAATCACTAGATCATCTTCTTTGAGCTGCGAAATAAAATCAAATGGATCAACGCCGATATTGCCAGCTAAATATACATTGGCTTTTTGGCTGGCATACTTTTGCGATAGCATTTGAAAAAGCAAAGTTGCGGTAGTGCCTTTACCTTTGGTTCCAGTGATGCCAATAATTTTTGCCGGACAAAGATCTAAAAATAATTTTGTTTGCGAAGAAATTTGAACTCCACCGTAACGCGCTTTTTGCACTGCTGAACTTAAGAATGGAATACCTGGCGTGCGAAATAATATCTCAAAATCTTCAATACCTTTTAAATATGCCTTGCCAGTTTGATATTTGAGTCGCGCGCCATAACGAGCAAAATCACTTTTTTGTACTGCCACTTTAATACTTTCATTTTGGTCAAAAATGGTAATATCTTGCGCGCCATTTTTTAAAAGCCAACCTAAAAGCCCAAAATTATTTTTCCCCAGCCCTAAAATAGCTATTTTTTTTCTGACTAATTTTTTGATATACTCTGTTTTTTCCACACCCCTCCGCCAATTTATAAAATTTAATTTAGAACTCGATAAAATTTATATCTTTATTTTTTAACTATAAATTTAAAAATTTGAATTGCCATTTTGAGATTTGCCTGTCCCGTTGCGATAGCTTTCGGGGAGATTTTAATTTTTAATTTAAGCGAGCATAGCGAGCGTTTATCCCCTACCGATCAGCGCGATAAAAACACCAACCACAGCGAAAACAAAACCAATGACCCAAAGGCGCATTACCACTTTTGCCTCGCCCCAGCCGTATGCTTCTAATTGGTGATGCAAAGGGCTCACTTTAAAAACTTTACGATGGAAAAATTTTTTGGAAGTGATTTGAATCAGCACTGTCAATGTTTCAACCACAAACACAAAGCCAATCACCGGCAAAACCAGCGCGGTGTTGGTAAGCATAGCAATAACGCCTAGTGTTCCGCCGAGCGCCAACGCACCAGTGTCGCCCATATAAAAACGAGCGGGCGGAATGTTAAACCAAGTATAAGCCAACATCACCCCAGCCACAGTGGCGCAAAAAATAGACAGCTCCATTTTACCGGACAAAAGCGCAATAATGGCGTAAGCGCCAAAAACAAAACTCAGCAACCCGCCTGCCAAACCGTCAAGTCCGTCTGTGATATTGACCGCGTTAGCTGTTGCCACAATGACCAAAATAAATAAAGGGATATACCAAACTCCGAGATCAACTGTATATGGCAAACCAAGCCAGTTTCCTCCGGGAATATGAATAATCGTCCAATCAAGTTTAAAATAAAACCACACAGCGCCAAGCAACCCGACCAATACCAGCCAAAACATTTTCCAGCGCGCGCTCATACCAGCGATCCCGCCTAATTTTTTCACATTGATAAAATCGTCAAATAGCCCCAAAATTCCCAGCGCTACTAAAGTA
>PFTZ01000050.1 GCA_002789815.1 Candidatus Berkelbacteria bacterium CG_4_9_14_3_um_filter_39_23 | reverse complement strand
ATCCCCAATCCGAAGCGCTTCGCTTTCGGTTGAGGATGACACCGGGGCTTTCGGTTGAGGATGACAAAGGTGTGTCATTCCCGCAAAAGCGGGAATCCAGGCAGGGCTGGATCCCGCATCAAGTGCGGGATGACGGGAGGGATGGATCCTGCATCAAGTGCGGGATGACCCCGTATAGAAGATAAACATTTTCTAACGGGGATGACAAGGGGGTGGAATGATATTTACGTAAGTTGTGAATTTATTAGACCTTTGTCTTGCAATTTTTTTGCCAAAAGAGTAAAATTGAAAATGGATTGACCGAGGAGGACGCGCACATGAACAACAAGCGTTGGATCGCGGTAGGTTTAGTATTATTTGCTATGAGCATTTTTACCGTTGGTTTTGGGCTAAATTATGTTAAGCAAATTCAAATTCGTCAAAATCAAGCCCGACTTTATGCTGATTTAGTCAGAACAATTGAGGACATACATTCTGACATTAAGGTTTTGAATGCTTCGGTTGGTTATGATGGTTTGCAGGATCAATTGCGTCAAGCCAAAGAAAAAGCTAAAAGCGCGTCCGAAAAGCTCAGGCGGATTGAATCCGAAGCGCAAAAGATGTCGGATAAAAATAGTTTGGTTTTACAAGAAGCGATTGAAAAAACGGACAAATACTTTATTGGTATTCAGACCTATACAAATTTGGCGATTGATACCCCAACTCTTAACGCTAAAGCCGATAGTATGCTTAAAGAAATTGAAAAATTTCGTCAAGAGGCAAATGTCTATAGTTCGCCGGATGAAGGCGACACCAAAGAAGTAATCTGCAAACTGGATAAAATCGCCACAAATTTTAAGCAAGGCAAACCGAAAAAAGTTGCGATCGCAACTATACCAGCTGGTTATACTTCATATTGGAATAATCCAATTTATACTGATTATCATACAGCGATTCGCAATATCGTTGCCAGATATGCGTCTGGTCGCAGAACTTTGGCGACGGTACTAGGTCATTATGATAAAAACCAATATACTGCTATCGATAGCCGAAATTGGTCCGAGCAATTGAATTTCCGTCGCAACTTATTGGTTGAACTTAACAACCTAGAGTCGCAAATTCCGTCAGTGAGCTCAATTTATCATGAGCATCACAATTTGCTTTATTCAATGATTTCTAATGCGTGTCAGTCAATGGAAAATTTTCAAAACAATTCAAGTAGCGCCAATCGTAGAGAAATCAGCGCAGTCAGTAATACCAACAATCGGATTATGGCGCGACTCAAAGCATTTTACGGGATTAGATAAAGGAGGTATGGTGGAATGGCGCGATTAGTTGTTGTGTTTGCGTTAGGTTTTTCAATGCTTTTTCTGGGCAGTCAAGCCAGTAAAGCATATTTAAACGGTAAGCCGATTATCACTCCGAAAGTAAGCCATTCGTTACTTTTAGCGTCAGCGATAAAAACAACCCCCGTTCCAAAAAAGATTTTGTCAGATAAATCGGTTCGTCAAGCTCAAAGCCAAAATCTAAAACAAGTAGTAACGATTACTCAACATAATATTTTAGCAGAGCAACCATCGGTTCGGTTGCAACCAAGATCAAGAATGAGTAAAATTTGCGAGCAAGCAAGACTGATAGTGGTCTCCATTCCAGAGCAGAGACTGTATGTCCACGAGGGCGAGCAAATTCGTTGGGTTATGCTGTGTTCCACAGCATCATCCGGAATTAACCTTCCTCCAGATGAAAATATGGATGGAATCCACAATCATTTTGGAATGTTTTCAATTCTTGATAAACAAAAAAATAAGTTTTCTATTATATATAGAGTTGCCATGCCATATGCGTTGCACTATCATGGCGGACATTATATTCATGCCACACAACTAACAGAATTCTTGGGCACACCGGCGTCCCATGGTTGTGTGCGGCTAAAATTATCTGATGCCAAAAAGCTTTACGATTGGGCAGAGGTTGGCGATTTGGTCAATATAGAACCCTAACACAAGCTTCGCGCTTTGCGCGGGGCTTTTTTTGTAAGATCTGTCTTATAACTACCTAGTCCCAACTGCGGTTCAATTAAAACAATTGCCAGCCACACTTTTCTTGATAAATGAGGAATTATAATGTAAAATTGGGTATAATGCGGGTGTCGTATAATGGTTATTATATTAGCCTTCCAAGCTAAAGATGGCGGTCCGATTCCGCTCACCCGCTCCAAAAAAAGATTTTAGATGCTAGATTTTACACGACTTACACAAAATGTCATTCTACCCCCCTGTCACCCCCGTTAGAAAATGTTTATTTTCTATACGGGGTCATCCCGCACTTGATGCAGGATCCAGTCCCTCCCGTCATCCCGCACTTGATGCGGGATCCAGACAAAAAGACTGGATTCCCGTTTTCACGGGAATGACACACCCCTTTGTCATCCTCAACCGAAAGCGAAGCGCTTCGGATTGGGGATCCGGAGATTGCAGACTGGATTCCCGTTTTCACGGGAATGACAAGAGAAGGATGCGTGAATGACAAAGGGAGATACGGGAATGCCAAGCGGAACAAGAATAACGATGGATGAATTAAGCATAACAATAAATAATCCGACGGGGCAAGCCCCGCGGTA
>PFTZ01000016.1 GCA_002789815.1 Candidatus Berkelbacteria bacterium CG_4_9_14_3_um_filter_39_23 | reverse complement strand
TAAGCCTACTAATCCGATTGAAATACTCATAATAAGTTAAATTTAATAAATGAAAATGTTAAAACGATATTTAATTATTTTATCAAAATTATAATTTTCAATTTCTAGCATTTACTTTCTTCTCTGTTTTCCGTGAAAAGCGCTATGTACATCGCGCAGATCGCGATTCGTAATATGAGTGTAAATTTGAGTGGTGGTGATAGAGGAGTGACCAAGGAGTGTTTGCACACTGCGAATATCAGCGCCAGATGATAATAAATCAGTGGCAAACTGGTGGCGCAAAAGGTGTGGCGTGACCTTTTTGCTGATGCCGGCTTGACGCGCTATTTGTTTCACCGCGCGCTCGATTGAGCGGGGAGTAAGGCGCGAGCTAAATTTATTGATAAAAAGCGCTGAGTTTTCGTCTTGCCGTTTTGATAAATAATTTTCGAGCGCTGTTCGGGCGCTATCTGACAGAAAAACCAATCTGACTTTATCCCCTTTTCCGCGAATGGAAAATTCTTTTTGTGTTAAATCAATATCGCTTTTATTAAGGCAAGCAATTTCAGCCAAACGGAGTCCGGTTGAAAACAGCATTTCTAAAATTGCTTTATTCCGAAGCCCTATCATAGTATTTTCTTTGCTGGCTGTCAATAATCGGTCTAGCTCCTCAGGGGCTAAAATATCAATATCGCGCTCTCCGACTTTTGCTAGCTCGATTTTTTCTGCTGATAAAACTTTAAAATCCCTTTTTTGCAGATATTTAAGCCAAGATCGCAGAGCAATTAAATAATAATTGCGCGTATTTTTTTTAAGTGGTGGGCTGATTTGACTTAAATGCAAACGAAATTGGCGAATGAGTTCCTGATTCACTTTATCAATATCAGTCACTTTTTGTTTTTCGCAGAATTCTAAAAATTTTCGTAAATAGGTTTCGTAGTTGCGAATTGTGAGCTGGGAGTGCCCCTTCTCAATATCTTCGTGTTCCAAAAATTGCCTGATGGCGGTTACGATGGTCATAAATCTATTGTACGATATTTTATTGTCCATTGCCATAGGCTTTGCTCTTTGCTACAATAATCAATATGAATAGTTTGTTAAATTTTTTGGCAAATTTTGATTATCAGGCACTACTTTTTTTTAATAGCTGGATAGACAGGACGCCGTCGCTTGATTTTTTATTTAAATTTTTGGCGGTTGGTTTGATTTATATTTTTCCGTTTTTGTTTATTATCGGTTATTTTTGGTCCCAAGAAAGTAAAAAAGTAATGGTGATGTCAGCGCTGTCTGGCGTTTTTTGTTGGCAGGTGGTGAGCAAGTTAGTGTCGATTTTTTATTTTCGCGCCCGTCCGTCTGCCAGTGAACTAATAGATCTGAAAGAAATTATTTTTCATCGTCCAGACTATTCGTTTCCGTCAGACCACGCAATGTTTGTGGCGTCAGTCGCTACGATGTTTTGGTTGTATGGCTATAAAAAATTATCCTATTGGACTGGGGGAATTGGGATTTTAATTGTGATTATGCGCGTGGTAGTGGCGGTTCATTATCCGCTAGATATTGTGGCTGGGTTAATTTTAGGATCGCTGATTAGCTGGGCGCTTTTTAAGAATCGCTGTTTTATGGAGAAATATATTGTAATCCCGATTGAAAAAATTATTTTTCGCCTGATTAAACATTAAAATAATTAATCTAGATGCTTGATCAAATTTCAAATCAAATTGGGCAAGTTAGACCTGAGTTTCTGGTTTTTATAATTTCAATGCTACCGATTACCGAACTTCGCCTGGCGCTTCCTTTGGCGCTTACCACTTATCACATTCCTTTGTGGCAGGCATTGCCAATTACAATTTTAGGCAATTGGCTTCCCTCAATTTTTTTTGTCTATTTTTTAGGCTGGATAGCGAAGTTCCTATCTGTCAGGTCAAAATTTATGGCTAATTTTTTTACATCTCTTTTTGAAAAAACTCACATAAAGCACAGTAAAAAATTTGAGTTATGGGGCGCGCTTGCGCTAATCACTTTTGTTGCCATTCCCTTGCCGATGACTGGCGCATGGACTGGCGCGTTGGTTTCTTTTGTCTTTGAAATTGACAAGAAAAAAGCTATTTGGTATTTACTGGCTGGTATCTGTATTGCCTCGATTATTGTGGGTGCTTTGACATTGGGAATTAAAATGATAATTTAAAATAATGCATACGATAATTACATTGCCAAGCGGAATCAGGATTTTACAAGTTGCTCCCAAAAGCGCTACTTGCGCGATGGTAATTGGCGTAGTCGCAGGCAGTCGCAACGAATCAAAAATGCAATTTGGTATGGCGCATTTTATCGAGCATATGTTTTTCAAAGGGACAAAAAAACGACCTAGCTATATTGATGTGTCTAAGGATTTGGACGCGCTCGGCAGCCATTATAACGCTTTTACTTCAAATGAATTTACTAGTTTTTATGTGCATTCGTCCTGCGAAAAATCGCTTGAATCAGCCGAGATTTTGCTTGATTTATTTTTAAACAACACTTTACCAGAGGAAGAAATTGCCAAGGAGAAAGCAGTCATTAGTGAAGAAATCAATATGTACGAAGATATGCCACAAGCCAAAGCAACGCAAG
>PFTZ01000070.1 GCA_002789815.1 Candidatus Berkelbacteria bacterium CG_4_9_14_3_um_filter_39_23 | reverse complement strand
CCAAATGGTTTTTTATTTCATTGGTAATGTGCGGGATTTGCTGGATAGTTTGACCTAAAAATTCACCTTGTCGTTCTTTTTCTAGCACCCGACCGTAGATTTGTCCGGAAGTTATATTTGACTCTCTGGCTAAGCTAATGTCAGCCAGCCGTTCATAATGCCCGAGGTCAAGGTCGGTTTCCGCGCCATCGTCCAACACAAAAACTTCGCCATGCTGGAATGGGTTCATTGTGCCAGCGTCCGTGTTTAGATAGGGGTCGATTTTTAGAATCGCGATTTTTTTACCTCGCGCTTTAAATAGAGCGCCGATTGATCCAGTTGTGATACCTTTGCCAATACCTGATACGATCCCGCCGGTGACAAAAATAAATTTAGCCATAGTTTTCTTTGATCATAATTATGTTGTAAAAAAATGTCAATTATCATACAATAAATTAAAATCAAAAATTTAAAACCTAAAATTAAATGAAAATTGTAAAATTAGCAAAAAAAGAAATTTTGGACACAGTTGTGCGGGCTTATGATGTGCGTGGATCATACCCTCAAATGGTCAATGAAAAAATCGTTTACGATCTAGTGCAAGGTTATATTAAATTTGTTAAACCCAAAAAAGTGGTTTCCAGTCGAGATGCGCGCGAGTCTGGTCCGTCGCTACAAAAAGCGGTGATTCAAAGTTTTGTGGACAGTGGGGTGGATATAGTTGATATTGGGGTTGTTTCAACCGATATGTTTTATTTCGCAGTGTCGCATTTGGGGGTTGATGGCGGGATAACAGTTTCAGCTTCGCATAATCCTAGGCAGGACAATGGACTTAATATGACTCATGGTTCAACGCCAATTTCAAGCGACTCGGGAATAAACAAGATTAAGGAGTTTGCCTTAAAAAGCGTTAGGGTTAAATCAGACAATAAGGGCAAGGTTGAAAAAGTCGATGTTTTGCCAGAATTTATCAATTTTGTCGCGGAGTTTGTTGATATAAAAAAAATTAAACCTTTTAAAATTGTGGCTAATCCAAATTGTGGTATGCAGGGTAAAGTTTTGCAAGCGATTATCAAGGCAAAAAAAATACCGATAAATTTGAAAATGATTTACGGCGAGCCGGACGGTTCGTTTCCGCAAGGGCATCCTAATCCGTTACTGCCGGAGAATAGAAACGAAATTTGCGCTTTGGTGAAACAAGAAAAAGCGGATTTAGGGGTGAGCTGGGACGCGGACGGTGATCGGGTGTTTTTTGTTGATGAAAAAGGAAATTTTATTGACGGTTATTATACGGTCGGCGTGTTGGGGCAAGAATTATTGAAAAATAAACCCGGTCGCGCGGTTTTAATCGATCCGCGCGTGGTGTGGAATAGTTATGATTTGATAGAAAAAGCTGGTGGCAAAGTCATCCAAATCAAGCCGGGTATGACGCGTATTCCGGGAGAGATGATAAAGTATAAAGCAATTTTTTGCGGGGAGATGAGTGGGCATTGCTATTTTCCCGAAAACGACAACCGTGATAATGGCATAATTCCTTTGTTACTGATGCTTGAGATGTTGTCGCGTACCGGCAAAAAAATGAGCGAAATTTACGAGCCATTATTTGAAAAATTTCCGATTTCTGGCGAGATAAATTCAGAGGTAAAAGACATCAATATGGTTCTTGAGCGGGTTAAAGAAAAATACCGAGATGGTAAGCAGACTTTTGTGGACGGTTTGTCAGTTGAGTACCCAAAATGGCGTTTTAATTTGCGGGCTTCCAACACCGAGCCCCTGATTCGCTTGAATGTCGAGTCCCGAGGCGATAAAAAACTAGTTGAAGAGAAAACCAGAGAGCTACTCAAAGAGATTAGGGGTTAGAATTTGGATGTTGGAATAAAGATTTTCAATAGAGCCCGCCCTAAAATATGCTTTGGAAACGAGAGTTTCAAAATTCATAACGAAATTTATTTTTTAACGACGATGCCTATCAGGAATGATAAGCAGAGGAGTTAAAAATAAATTGCAGTAGAATTTTGGAATTTGCAGTCTAAATGATGGTTTGGGGCGGGCTCTTAATAGCTACTTTTCCATCAAAAATAAGTATTCAATATTTTTTTCATTGCTATTTGCCCAGTCATTTGTCCAGCGCATATTTGACATCACATTTTTTTTATAATCAATCTCAATAATTTTGAGCAATTTTCCTGATTTATTGACGATATCGCTTAACTCCTGTTTTGTGGCTCTCCCGCCAGAACTATATGATAATAAAATATAATGAGCATTAGTTTGCTGGATTAGCTTTCGCAGAGCTTTCATTGCGATAAATTCACCGCTTTTGTTTTTTCTGAATTCTTCAAAAACAGAAGCCGAACTTAGGTCTCGACTATCCTCCCGGCGATTAACTTTACCAAAAACTTTTGGTTTATCATGTTTAATAATTGTCGTCCAGATATGATAATACGAAGCATATCGCACCCGACTCGGTGGCATTTTCACATTATTTGAGCCATAGGGCGGATCAAAATAAACAAAATCAAATTTGTCTTTCGCTATGGTTTTAAAAATATCGCCACGAACAATTTTATGTCCGCCATAATGCGGGAAACGATTAGGCAATTTTAAAAAAATATCGTTATAAGAACGAGGAGACCATTTTGACAGATATGACACATAATGTCCGAGAGTGCTATCAACCGAGTCAAGCGCGTAGATTAAGCTAGTTAAAATTACGCATTTGTCTTCCCACTCTAAATTTAATTTTTCAATTTCATCGCGCATAGCATCAAGTTTCCGCGTATTTTTTGCTTGGAATGGCTGTTTGGTGCCAGTTATTTCTGCTCCATAATGCTTGGTGTACCAGCCATCATATCCTTTTAAATTGTTTAGGTAGTCTATGTGTGGTAAAATTTTTAGCTTTGAACCAGCATATTTTATACCCTCTGTTTTTGGTGTAATGAAAATTGGCTGATTGAAAATATTAAAATGTTTAACGATCATAATGTTTTCAAATGGTCAATATCTTTTTGCAGTATGCTATTGGCTAATTTATGCCCTCGCTCGGAACTATTTAACGCTAGGCTGAATAATTTGACGAGAGTATGATTGTGGAAATAGTCTATCCACCTATTAGTTAAGGAGTCAAAGTAGGAAACAGCGTTTTTAGTATGTGTCCATAGGCCTCGTTGCAGAGCATTTGCTTGGGCGCCACCATATCTCACCTCACAAATATAATTGCCACCAGCATCAATAAACATAAATATCGGATGCTTCCTTCCTTTGCCCTCTATTATTTTTTTTGCCAAACGGTCAAATTTTTTGTTTTTATCAACAAAGATAATTCGGTGAGTTTTATTCATGGCTTTTTGATGATTAAAGATCATGATATTACACCTTTGTTTTTCTTCGTCGTAGATTAGTGGCATAATATTAATAGTGTTAAAGTCCCCAAAATTATTGGATTTAAAAATGCGTTCAATATGTTTCCCCCTGGCGATATTTTTCCCTTGCGATTTTAGAAATGGAAACATTTTTTGATTGCTGTCCGTGGAAAGTTGGAGAGGACCGTCGCCATACGCTTTTAGGCTTACTGGAAATTTTGTTTTTGTAATTTCGTTTATAATCATAATATCTTTCTCGTGTTCTTTGGCTCTGAATTTCACTTTGCCTACATGAATGCTTTTATAGTCATACATAAATTGGTTAATAAATTCAGCCATACCAATTTCCGCTAAATCGCCATGTGTTTTATTGCCTATCAAACGCATAGTAAAAATATTTGAAAGCGTGTTCACTACCAAATGTTTATGCTTCCTGGCTAGCAAATTAAATCGTGTTTTAAAATCTTCGTATGCTGTCATATAATTTTTTAACAAACATAGATTACAATATCCCAATCGCTTTTTTGACTTCGGATAAGGTTTTTTGGGCGAGGGGGAGAATTTTTTCGCGCGAGGCGCGGAAGACATTTAGAATTTCGCCAGCAGAGATTTGACTATATTTGGCTTGAATTGGTTGGAGATGTTTTCCAATCGCCAGAGTTAATTCGGTTTTTAGGTCAATATATTTAATGGTTTTGTTTTCGTATTCTTTTTCAAAATTTGCTAATAATTCTGGCGCGAAAATTTTTATCAAGGCAAATAAATTTTTTATCCCTTGGCTCATTTCATTTCCAGGAGCAGAATCAGTCACCGCTAACATAATTTTTGCTTTGATTTGCTCCGCGCTATCTAGCAAAGCGATGCCGTTCGTGTCAGTTTTTGACATTTTCTTTTTAGGATTTTTCAGCGACATCACTTTGGGTGCCTCAGATAATCTTACTTTTGGCTCGGTGAAAACCTTACCAAATTTGCGATTAAATTTTTGGGCAATATTGCGCGCTAGTTCAATATGTTGTTTTTGATCTTCGCCCACCGGTACAATTTCGGTTTGATAAAGTAAAATGTCAGCCGCCATCAAAAGCGGATAGGCGAGCAATCCGGTTTTAACCGCCCCTTCTTTTATGCCGGTTTTTTTTTCTTTAAATTGCGTCATACGATAAAGCTCGCCCAGTGGTTCAAGACAGGTAAAAATCCAAGCTAGCTCAGTGTGCTCGGAAATTTGGGACTGCAAAATAATCGGTGATTTTTGCGGATCAACACCAGAGGCGATGACCCATTTAGCGAGGTTTATTGAATTTTTTCCTAAATTTTCCTGATGAGTTGTTAGCGCGTGGTAATCAACCACGGCAAAAACGCAATCATTGCTCTGATCCTGCAAGTCAACCCATTGTTTAATGGAGCCAAGGTAATTGCCAATATGCAAACCGCCAGTTGGGCGAATGCCGGAAAAGACTCGTTGTTTTTTTGTTTCCATTATGCTTTGATTATATTATAAATAATCAAAAATGCAAAATTCAAAATTATTCAATCAGAGAATGCGCAAAGCCAAAAAGTGGGCGAAAATTATCAGCCAGAATTTTAATGTGGCGATGGTGGCGTTGACCGGGTCAATGGCAACTGGCAAAGCCAATGCAAAATCTGATATTGATTTTTTTATTCAAGTGGCGTCCAAGCGAATTTGGAGCGCGCGGTTTTTGATTATGCTCAAATTAAAATTAGCTGGCGAGTTGCCAGATCGCTACAATCGGTCTGGAAAAATCTGCCTTAATTGGTGGGCGGATTTTAACGCGCCACAAAAAAATCGCGTAAAGCATATTGTTTTGTTTCAAGGAACGCCCGACCAGCCCAGCCAGCCAGATGTATGGGAAAATTTTTGCAAATTGATTCAAATCTGGCGATTGAGATTTGAAAAAAAACATGGCGGATCTGTCATCAAAATATCGAACCACGAGGTCTGTTTGCGTCATAAAATCGATTATCACACGCTTGACTAAAACCCATTATTTTGCTAAAATTATAATTAGCAGATGCCTTTGCGTTACCCCCTTGCGCTTGAGGTATCTGCTTTTTTAAATTTCAGACGCTTGACAAAGACGATAGTTTTTGTATAATTATAATCTTAGGATGC
>PFTZ01000084.1 GCA_002789815.1 Candidatus Berkelbacteria bacterium CG_4_9_14_3_um_filter_39_23 | reverse complement strand
GGGAATCCAGTCGTTTTATCTGGATCCCGCATCAAGTGCGGGATGACGGGAGGGGATGGATCCCCAATCCGAAGCGCTTGGCTTTCGGTTGAGGATGACAAAGGGGCTTTTGGTTGAGGATGACACAGAAACGAGACAGGGCTGGCAGGCAAAGCAGAGAATGGCACCAAGAATCCGTTTGATAAAAATCTTGCGTAAGTCGTGTAAATTCTTTCATTAGACTTATTTCATAATAAGTCTATCAGCAATCATTGGCTGACTGACTAATTTTTCCTCATACAATTTACTCCAAATTTCTTCGGTGATAAACGGGATAAAAGGGTGAAGCATTTTAAGTGATTCAACCAGAAGGTAAATTAGAATCTCCTCTGTATTGGCTTTCAATTTTTTATCTTGCATCTGTTTTTTAGAATTTTCTAAATATGTGTCTGCTAAATTATGCCAGATAAAATCATAAAGCAAATGCGCCACTTTGCCAAATTCAAACTTTTCCAAATCTTTGGCTACTTGTAATTTTACCTTGGCAAGTTTTACTAAAATTTCTTTGTCGCTTTGGGTTCTAGGATTTGGTTTTTGGAATCTATTTAGAATTTGGTTTTTGGAATTTGAAGTTTCTAAATTTATCCCAATAAATCTGGCAATATTCCACACCTTATTGCAAAACTTCTGGCTGGCGACAATCGCTGACTCGGAAAATTTTAGATCTTGAACTCCGGTATTTTGATACATTAAGCCAAAACGCACCGCGTCCGCTCCGTATCTGTCAATCAAAACCAGTGGATCAATCCCAGTCCCCAGCGACTTGGACATCCGTTGCCCTTTTTCGTTTAACACCGTGGGGTGAATATAAACTTTTTCAAACGGAATCTCGCCTAAAAATTCAAGCGAGGAAAAAATCATCCTGCCTACCCAGAGAAAAATAATATCGCGGCCGGTTGACAACACCGAAGTAGGATGAAATTCTCGCAAATCCGCGGTTTCGGCTGTTCGCTCACCAGTCCAGCCAAGCGTGGCAAACGACCATAACGCTGACGAAAACCAAGTATCCAGCACATCCTCGGATTGCGTCCACCCCTCTCCCTGCGGTTTTTCCAATCCGATAAAAATTTTTACTTTTTCATTTTTACTGTTTACTTTCGTTTGCCAAACCGGCAAACGGTGCCCCCACCACAACTGCCGAGAAATACACCAGTCATAAGATTTTTCCAGCCAATTTAAACAAATTTTTTCATATCGTTTGGGAGTAAATTTGATTTTGCCAGCTTTAATCGCTTCTATCGCTGGCTTTTTCAGCTCAGCCATTTTCAAAAACCATTGGCTCGAAAGCAAAGGTTCCACCACCCTCTCACAACGAGAACATAAAGGTAAAACCATATCATAATCCTCAACTTTTTCCAAAAATCCTGCCTGCTCCAAATCTAAAATCACTGCCTCGCGCGCCTCGCGCGCTTTCATCCCTTGATATTTCTCTGGCGCCCGGTCGTTAATCCGTCCTCGCTCGTCAATAATTTTAATCTTAGCCAAATTGTGCCTGACGCTAATTTCAAAATCAACAAAACTATGCGCTGGTGTCACCTTGACCGCGCCAGTGCCAAATTTGTCGTCAACCGCCCCATCTGCCACAATCGGAATTTTCCTATTGGTGAGTGGCAAGATAACTTGCGCGCCAATCAATTTCGCGTATCTTTTGTCTTTTGGATTAACTGCCACTGCTGTGTCGCCCAGCATGGTCTCTGGTCTGGTCGTCGCCACTGTGATGAAATTATAAATTTTAAATTTTAAATTGTCATCCTTCAACTTCGCTCGGGACAAGCTTTGAGATTTAAGATTTGAGATTTGAGATTGCAAGGGATATTTAATAAAATACAGCTTACCTGATTGCTCTTTGTTTTCTACTTCAAGGTCGGACAGCGAGGAAGCGCATCGGGCGCACCAGTTAATTACCCTTTCGCCCTGATAAATTAAACCTTTTTGATAATAATGCTCAAACGCGTGGAGCACCGCCCTTTCGTAATTTTCATCCAAAGTAAAAACCAAACGACTCCAGTCGAGCGAACAACCCAGCTTTTTAAGTTGACCTAAAATCTTGCCCTCGTATTCTTTTTGCCAGCGCCAGACTTCTTTGACAAATTCAGCGCGCCCTAAATCGTGCCGACTTTTGCCTTGCTTTTTGAGCATTTTCTCCACTACATTTTGCGTGGCAATTCCCGCGTGATCTGTGCCCGGAATCCACACCACTTTTCTGCCTTGCATGCGGGCAGAGCGAACTAAAACATCTTGACAAGTATTATTGAGCGCGTGCCCCATATGAAGCGAACCCGTGATATTGGGCGGAGGAATGACAATTGAAAACGGCTGACCGTTTCCTTTTGGCGTAAAAATATCCGCCTTTTCCCACTGAGCATAAATTTTCGCCTCAGAATTTTTCGGCTCATATTTTGATGATAAATTCATAATAATTTCATTTTAAAGGAAAAACCCTTGACATTCAAGTTTTTATTTGCTACAATAGATTTGATCATAAGAGTCCATTGGACTCTCAAGAATGATCTCTTAAACAAAATAATAAACAAACTAGCGAACTAATACTATTAATTTTATATATTTAATTTATAATTTTTGTATTGCTAGTTTTCAAAAAGGAAAAATATGAACGATCGAACGACTCTCTATGTGCCCGGCAAGAGCCAATCGACTAATCTTGCCCAAACCAAACCCGGGGATATCCCCCTGCGCCGACCTCCTCGCCAGCGCCAAACTAGCAATAATCGCCGTCAGCCGATCCAAGTACGTGGTTATAATAGTGGCGAAGAAAGACCAGTGCTTACACATCCGCTTAAAAAAGACACTCTGAAAATTATGCCCATCGGCGGATTAGGCGAATACGGCAAAAATATGATGATCTATGAGTATGGCGACGATATTGTGGTGATTGATTGTGGGCTGATGTTCCCAGAAGAGGAAATGCTAGGAGTGGACTTTGTGCTTCCTGACACTAGATATTTAGAAGAAAATGCCGAGCGCATCAAGGGCTGGATTTTCACCCATGGTCACGAAGACCATGTTGGCGCCATTCCCTACATCATTCCAAAAAAATTTCCTAATGTGCAAATGTACGCCAGCCAGCTTACCGCCGGGCTGATTAAAGTTAAATACGAAGAGTTTAAACATCGCCCAGCCAAACTCAGTGTGGTAAAAGCTGGTGAAAAAATAAAGCTCGGCGTGTTTAACATTGAATTTATCCAACTCGCCCACTCAATCCCCGATACTCTAGCCATTGCTTTAAAAACTCCCGAAGGACTAATCGTCCATGTGACCGACTGGAAGTTGGATCATACTCCAATTTTTGGTCAAAAAACCGATGTGGCGCGACTGGCTGCTCTTGGTCAAGAAGGGGTTAAGCTACTTTTATCAGACTCAAGCAATGCTGAACGACCAGGCTACACTGTGTCTGAGTCGGTTATCACGCACACTTTTGACAATATCTTTAAAGACACTAAAAACCGCCTGATTATCACTATGTTTGCTTCAACCATTAACCGTATTCAACAAGTGATTGATATGGCGCAAAAATATAGACGAAAAATTACTGTCTCTGGTTTTTCAATGCAAAGAAATATTGAGATGGCTTTAAAGCTTGGCTACTTGAAAGCGCCCCAAGATCTATTTATGGATATTCATAAAGCCCAAAATCTGCCGGATGAAAAAATCGTTATTCTTTCAACTGGTTCGCAAGGCGAGGAATTTTCCGCTTTAACTCGTATGGCGTCAGGCGATCACAAACAAATTAAAATTAAAAAAGGCGATACTGTCCTAATTAGCGCGTCAGAAATTCCCGGCAACGAGCAATCGATTTCCAATACTATTAACGGGTTATTTAAGCAAGGCGCGTATGTTATTTACGGAAAAAGACTTGACATACATGTTTCAGGTCATGCTTCGCAAGAAGAGCTAAAAATGCTGATTCAGCTCACCAACCCTGAATACTTTATGCCCATTCACGGAGAATACCGTCACCTGAAAATCCACGCTCGCCTTGCTGAAGAGGTTGGGATCGACCGAGATAAAATCCTCATCAGCGATAATGGCGGAATTATTGAATTTGAAAAAGGTAAAGGTAGCGTCATCAGCACTAAGGTTCAATCTGGCTATGTTTTGGTTGATGGGCTAGGTGTGGGCGATGTGGGCAATATCGTGCTTCGCGATCGCCAAGCGCTGGCTAAAGAAGGAATGTTTGTGGTGATTCTCACCGTAGACAAGCAAACCGGAAAAATCATCACTTCGCCCGACATCATCTCGCGCGGTTTTATCTATATGCGCGACCAAGAAGAATTAGTCCATCAAGCGCGAAAAGAAATCCGCGATTTATTTTCGCGTCACAACGAACGATATCCAATGCAATATGACCATATCAAGCGGGTTATTCGCGACGATGTGGGTGAATTTTTGTTTCGCAAAACCCAACGCCGTCCTATGGTAATACCGGTGGTTATTGAAGTTTAAATTTTACTCTATCCAGCTCAAATCCCGTTCTGTGTCCGACTCCTGCCCAAGTTTTTCCCCGGGCAAACAGCTTTGTTTTTGGATAATTAGTTTTTACTTTTTCATTTTTACTTTCAACTTGTTAGTGTGCTATAATAAAATTACGCAAAATAAGAATTTAAATTTTTTGATGGGGAGAAAAAGAAAATACCATAAGCATTCCCAAGATGCTTGGTATCAAAAATTTGATTGGTCGCTTGATCCGCAAACCAAAAGGGAAATTTTTTCTGTTGCATTCATCGCGCTTGGAATGATTTTGATATTCTCAATTTTTGGCTTTGCCGGCGTTATAGGTCAAAAAAGTTTTGCGATAATGTCAGACCTTTTTGGGCTAGGCGCTTTTGTGGTGCCGTTTGCGTTCCTTGCTCTGGGTTATTTTCTCTGGAAAGCGCGCGAGCTAAACATCAAAGCTACAACCATTATCGGCATTGTCGCACTTTTTGCGTTAGTGCCTTCGCTTTTTGCCCATAGTGGCGGCATCATCGGCTCTGGCATTTACCAGATATTCGTCAACCTTTTTGGCGCAGTACTCGCTATCATTCTCAATATCTGCCTAACAATTATTTTTCTTTTACTCTCAACCAATTTGAGCTGGCGACAATTGCGAGAATGGTCAGCCAGCGACGAAAGCAAAGAGCCAACCACTAACGAGTCAAGTGTGTCGGTTTTTGAAACTGTTCGTGATCACTTCCGTCGCAAGCCCAAAGAACCAAACGAAGCCCCAGCCCAAGCATCGATTTTTGCCTCACCCAGAACCCGCGACCGCGATTGGCAGTTCCCTCCGCTTGACCTCTTGTCTGCTTCGCCCACCCGCGCCACAGCAGGCAACATCACCCGCAATGTTGAAATTATTCAAAAAACCCTTAAAGATTTTAACGTCAATGTAACTATGGGCGATGTGAATATTGGTCCCACTGTCACACAATACACATTAAAGCCTCACGAAGGAGTCAAACTAAACCAAATTGTTGCGCGCGCCAACGATCTAGCGCTTACGCTCGCCAGCCACCCGATCAGAATTGAAGCCCCTATCCCCGGCAAAGCAGCGGTTGGAGTTGAAGTGCCAAACAAAGTGCCTGCCACTGTCACTTTGCGAGAAGTTTTAGAATCAGAAACTTTCAAAAAAAATAAAACCGGGTTGATATTGGGACTCGGGCGCGATGTTTCTGGCAAACCGCTGGCTGTTGATTTGTCTAAAATGCCCCATTTACTGATCGCTGGCGCCACTGGTTCAGGCAAGTCAAACTTCATCAACGCCATTGTGCTCACTTTATTATTTCAAAACTCGCCCACTGATATACGTATGATTTTGGTTGATCCCAAGCGTGTTGAATTTACAATGTATAATGGCATCCCCCATCTGATGACACCAGTAGTGACTGAGGTGAAAAAAACTATCAATACTTTAAAATGGGCGGTGGCAGAAATGGAAAAACGGTTTAAACTATTTGCCGAAACTCACAAAAGAAACATTACTGAATACAACCAAAACCCGACTGCCGGGCATATGCCTTATATAGTAATTGTGATTGATGAATTAGCGGATCTAATGACACAGGCAGCCAACGAAGTTGAAGGCGCTATCGTGCGCTTATCGCAAATGGCGCGCGCCACTGGCATCCACCTTATTGTTGCCACCCAAAGACCATCGGTTGATGTGATCACCGGCCTTATCAAAGCCAATATACCCACTCGCATTGCTTTTGCCGTAGCTTCGCAAATTGACTCACGCACAATTTTAGATAATTCTGGGGCTGAAAAATTACTGGGCAACGGCGATATGCTTTTTCAGTCAGCTGATTTTGGCAAGCCACGACGGGTTCAAAGCCCGCTCATTTTGGACAAAGAAATCAAGGCGGTTAGCAACTTTTTAAAAAGGGAAGGTGAAGCAACTTATGACGAATCAATTTCAGAATATAAAACAACTGGACGCTCGGGTATGCCGACCAGCGAAGAAGATATTGACGACGATCTTTACGAAGAAACCAAGGATATTATTATCGCTGCTGGTAAAGCATCGGCGTCGCTCCTCCAAAGACGACTTCGCATTGGCTACGCGCGCGCCGCGCGCCTTTTGGATATTTTAGAAAGTCAAGGGATTATTGGACCGCAAGAAGGTTCAAAACCTCGCGAAGTTCTCACTAAATCATTAGACATTATGCCCGGTAATGAGCCACATCAAGAGCGGGAAAGAGAATTTAGAAATAAGCATTAAGAAATTATAATTTAAAAATTAAAATCTTAAAATTATTTATTTAAATTGCACACACCGAGCAAACCTAATCACCAGTGGACAGGACATCTATTTTTAAATTTTAATTTAATCTCTTATTTCTCTATTTTAACTTATCATTTTAATTATCTTACTCTTGCATTTTGCCCTCGCCCTGATAAATTAGATATATGGGGATTAAAAATTTTAGAACCAGAAAGATTCAACGACGATCGGTTGGCGCCCGAGTAAAAATGGCTCGAAAGAGAAAAAAAATCTCTTTTAACGAAGCAGAAGTGCAAACAAAAATCCACGAGAAATTTTTGAGAGCAATTGAAACAGATAATTTTAATGTGTTGCCAGCTGAGGTTTACGCCAACGGATATTTTAAAAAATATGTTGAATTTTTAAACTTAAAACCAGAGATTGTCGCGGAATTTAAAAGTGAGTTTCGCTTATGGCGAAAAAACGAATCTCAACTGCTCATCGGAGATCGGCTAAAAGAGCCACGAATGATAATTACGCCTAAAATCATATTAGGATTTTTAAGCTTTGCTATGGTTGGCGTAATCGTCGGTTATCTTTATCTACAAATTAGCACCCTTACTTCTCCGCCAAGTTTGGATATTATTTTACCTAGCGGCAAGGAAGTTGTGCGGGTTGACATGATTGAAATCATTGGCAAAGTTGACCAAAATGCAAAAATTTTAATCAACAATGAATTAGTCGCGCTTTCGGGCGCTGGCGAATTCTCCCAACAGGTCAAACTCGCTGACGGAGTTAATAATATCCAAATTATTGCTGAAAATCGTTTTAGCAAAAAAACAATAAAAAATTTGCAAATACTCAAAAGCCGCGGTGATACAAATACAAAAATCTAGAATATTGAGTTAAAACGATTTAACATAAACACAAAAAAATAAACCAAAAGGAACAAAATGAAACGGACAGCGAAAATCAAAGGGACAGAATACACCAAAGGGGAAACCAAAGGCAAGGGCGCAGCCATAGAATCAGCCATCAGTCAAATCGAAAAAGACTTTGGCAAAGGTTCTATTATGCGTTTTGGCGATATGGAAAAACTTAATGTAAAAGCTATCCCTACCGGTTCAATCGCGCTTGATTTAGCGTTGGGCGTGGGCGGTTTCCCCCGAGGCAGAGTGATTGAAATCTATGGTCCCGAATCATCTGGAAAAACTACCCTCGCTCTATCCTCAATCGGACAAGCCCAAAAAGAAAACGGGCTATGCGCTTTTATTGACGCGGAACACGCCTTTGATCCTGATTATGCCAAAACTCTTGGGGTTGTATTGGAAGATTTACTTATTTCCCAGCCATCTACCGGTGAACAAGCGCTGGAAATTACCGAAACATTGGTTAGGTCAAACGCTGTTGATGTGATCGTGATTGATTCAGTCGCCGCGCTGGTGCCACGGGCTGAATTAGAGGGAGATATGGGTGATTCGCATATGGGACTACAAGCGCGCTTGATGAGCCAAGCGCTTCGCAAGCTCACCTCATCTATCTCCCACTCAAAATGCGTGGTTATTTTTATCAATCAACTCCGTATGAAAATCGGCGTGATGTTTGGCAACCCGGAAACAACCACTGGCGGAATGGCGCTGAAATTTTATTCATCTGTCCGCATTGATGTTCGTCGTATTGAGCAAATCAAAGATGGCGATGTGGTGATTGGTACGCGCGTTAGGGCAAAAGTCGTTAAAAATAAAGTGGCGCCCCCTTTTCGCACAGCTGAATTTGAAATTATTTACCAACAAGGGCTTTCTCACGAAGGCGAAATTATTGATATGTCAGTTGCCAAAGGCACGGTTATAAAAAATGGACCATGGCTATCTTTGCCTGACGGAGAAAAAATTGGGCAAGGACGCGAAGCAGCCAAACAATACCTGAAAGACCACCCGGAAATCACTAAAAAACTAGAAAAAGAGTTGCGCTCTTAATTCTTTTTGGTAAAATGTTGTTAGAAACTGACATTGATTCTCGGCTCACCGATTCGTGAGCAACGGGATACAATTTACCAACTATCAATCAATAACAGGGAGGGTGTTATCAAAAATATCTTTTGGCTGAAAGAAATTGACCGCTCGCTTTCCAGCTATGTTGGAGAAAAAGCAACCCAAATTGGCGAGCTGATTCAATCAGGGGTAAATGTCCCCTCTGGTTTTGTGATTTCGTCGGCTGTATATTTTAATTTCTTAAAGCATACCGGGCTGGATAAAAAAATTGACCTTATGCTACGCGATTTGGACACAGAGAATACTCGCTTACTCCAAAAGCAGTCCACTATCATAGAAAAAACGATATTAACCCAAAAATTCCCTGAGTCATTTGAAAAAGAACTAAAAGAAACTCTTGTCAAACTCAATTCAACTAAAAACTCTTGGGCTGTAAGGTTCTCGCCGGCTATGCTTGATCCCAAACATAGCCCCTTTGCTGGACAACAAAAAGCTTTTTTGAACATTAAAAACGAAACTCAATTAAAAAAAGCTATTTTACAAATGTATGCGGTTATATTTTCTCCATCCTCTATCTATTATCGCTCGATGCATCAATTTGGTCATTTTGAAGTTGGCGTAGCGGTGATTATTCAAAAAATGGTAAATGCGCAAAAATCAGGTATCCTTTTCACTATCAATCCTATCACGAGTAACCAAAATGAAATGATGATAGAAGCTGGGCTTGGGCTAGGAGGACCAATCAATGAAGGCACCATTAACCCCGACCAATACATTCTTGACAAACAATCCGGCGAAACGATCAGACAAGTCATCAACTTTCAACCATGGAAGCTGAGGCTGGGCGCGAACCTAAAACATACTGCTATCGCCGGTAAAGCTAGATCGAGCGCCAAACTATCCCCTGACGAAATCAGCACCCTCTTTCGCTGGAGTAAAAACATTGAAAAGCGGTTTTCTCTCCCCCAGAATGTTGAATGGGGATTTACTAACGAAATTTTATATTTCTTTGAGTCAGCGCCCATTATTGACACTCCTGCCACTTTGCCTAGCCAGCACAAAAGAATTAAGGGCTTATCTGGCGCGTTGGGACACGAAATTGCCCATGGAGTAGGCGCCTCGCTAGGAATTGAAACTGGACCGGTGCATTTGGTCCACAATCCAGATGATTTAACCCAAATAAAAAACGGCGAAATTCTAGTCACGGAAATGACCAAACCGACCTTCATTCCAGCTTTGAAGAAAGTGCGGGCAATTATCACTGACACCGGCGGAGCTACCTCGCATGCTGCCCTGATCGCGCGTGAGTTAGGAGTGCCAGCAGTAGTGGGAACCGGACAAGCCACTTACATTTTGAGAAACAATCAAATTGTGACTGTGGACGGCACGCATGGAGTAATCTACAAGGGGCAAGTAAGCCATCCAGCCATAAAATCGCATCACTTTCACTCGTCCCATCCATTTTTCTACAAAAAAAAACGCTTTACTGTGCCCATAACCGGCACAAAAATTTACCTAAATTTATCTGACCCAGACCAAGCGGAGAAGCTATCCCAACTGCCAGCTGACGGAGTGGGACTGTTGCGCGCTGAATTTATGATTGCCTCATTCGGCGAACATCCCAAAGCCATGATCGCCAGTGGTAGGACTGATGAATATATTGATGCCCTAGAAGAAGGAATGCGTAAAATTTCCGTAGCTTTTTCGCCCCGACCGGTGATTTACCGCTTAAGCGATTTTAAAACCAACGAATACCGCGGGCTAAAAGGCGGAAGCCATTTTGAGCCACATGAAGCCAATCCGATGATTGGATTTCGCGGAGCGCTTCGGTACACCAAAGAGCCAGATGTAGTAATGCCAGAGCTAATCGCCTTAAAAAGAGCGCAAGACAAATACGGCATTGACAACCTGCATATAATGGTACCATTTGTGCGCACCACCAATGAGCTCAAAAATACATTAGAACTGATTAAAAAAGCCGGATTAAAACAAGGTCCTGATTTCAAAATCTGGATGATGGTTGAGGTTCCGTCCAATGTATTTTTACTTGATGATTTTATCGCTATGGGGCTAGACGGAATTTCAATCGGATCAAACGATCTCACGCAATTGATTTTGGGGGTTGATCGTGATAGTTCAAATTTGTCCGAGCATTTTGACGAACGGAATAAAGCGGTCAAAATCGCGCTGAATTTTGTCATTAAAAAATGTCGCGAACATCATATTACTTCCTCGGTTTGCGGTAACGCAGTCTCAGTCTACCCGGAAATTGTTGAATTAGTGGTTAATGCAGGTGTAACTTCTCTCTCAATCGCGCCTGATATGATTATGCAAACGCGTAAATTAGTGTCTTCAATTGAAAAACAGATCGTTCTCGCGCATAGTTTGGAATAATGGCAAAGAGGCAAATTTAATTTCTAATCAAATCCCAATGCCATAATTTCTGATGTGAAAAAATTATTTTATTAAAAAAGGGCTCTGACCGCGCTTTTACCTCCTTGGCAAATGCCTCCGAGACGCGATCAGAAACCCAAAGTTCATCGCTGACGAGGGCACCAGTGCTCCAGTTGTCCGCAGACAACCAGAGCGCATAGCGCCACCGCCCCGATGAATTCTACCCCGAGACGAATTTGGGCTGGCACATCGCCCGCCCAAACCGCTTGCTCGAGGCAGAAAAACAACCCCTTGAAAAAGAACAAGACAACCCCTAGCCCCGCGACTGCTATGAGATACTTCATTTTCTCTGCTCCTTGCAGAATAGATTGAAAACAATTCTATTATAACTAACTTCTCCCCAAAAGTCAAGGTTTGATGTTACCACACTTGACAATTGGTAACCAAAACAGGATAATAAATTTATGATCACTAAAAATATATCCGACTCAAAAACAAACCTACTCTCCCTCCCCCAAGCCGCCCGCATAACGGGCTATTCAAGGGTGGAAATGTTTCGTAAAGTAAAACGAGGCGAAATACCGGCGAGACGAATTGGTCGCAATTATTTTGTGCAACGGGCAAATCTAGGTCCAATATACGCGCCAATTAGTCAAAGCGCTTCCCAAACCGTTGATCGAGCTGTCGCCAAAACGCTCAAAGACTTTGGCGAAACAATCAAGCTTTTAGGCAAAGAGTAATTTTATGCAATTTATTACTGTTGACGAAGTCAAGCGAGTGGCTTTTGTTTTAGCCCAAAAACAACTAGTGGGCGACGAGCCGATCCCATCTTTTGAATCTCGCTATGCTGGCAAGCTGGAAAATTGCCTAGCACAATCAGCTGTCACTTACGCCAAGCGCTCTTTATACCCCACACTGATTGATAAGGCATCAATTATTTTTTATCTAATGATTAAAAATCACCCATTTTTAAATGGCAACAAACGGATCGCAGTCACCTCCCTGATGCTCCTGATGTATAAAAACAATCATTGGCTCAAAGTTGATCCGCGTAATTTTTACGAATTTGCTGTCTGGATTGCGTCCAGCCCAGCCAAATTACAAAAAGAAGTTGTTGAGGCAATCAAAAGTTTTATTAAAATACACTTAATCAAACGAACATAATGTGATTCTTGGCGGTGTGCTTTCAAAAAAATTCGAATTCCGTTTCGAATTTTAAAATCCAATCGTTCGGGCGGGCAAAAAGGAAGAGGGTTGGAGTGTCATCCCCACCAGGAATTTTTGCCCGTCTTCGCTTTCTGATTCCAATTTTTTTCCGCCACCACCGAATTTCGTGCCAGTAAAACTGGCGCACTGCCCTCTTTTAGCTATTGTTGATAATACAAACTCAAACCTTCTTCGTGAAGTAATTCTATCACATTGTTATTATCTTTTAGATCAATGGCTTTCAAAACTGTCTCCAGTTTGTTTTCGCTATAGAGTGTTTTCCTTTTATCGTAATCAACAAAAACGATATATCTTCCACTCGGCGATAAATCTACAGCGTTAAAATCTAACCAAAGTCCGCTTTCATCTTGAGTTGTATCCGTATACTTTAGAGCTATTTCTCCGTTTTCTAAATTTAATGTGAAAATTTGTTTATTGGTCTCAAGAACGAGGGTTTTCTCATCTGCTGACCACACCACAGAATAAATACCGCTTCCGTTATATGCTGTATCATTCATTGAGGAAACATCGTATTTTTTAAGTGGGGCGGAAAGATTATTACTTTCATAAAGCAACAAATCCCATTTATTATTATTTGATTCCACCATAACAAATCTGTTGAGAGATGGACTGAATGCCCCAGCAGGAACTCCGGCACGTTTTTCTTTTTCGTCTAATGAATTATATCCAGTTGTTTGCTGAAGCGACTTATTATTTAAATTAAATACATAGACTGGCGACGCATTACCAATTCCTTCACCGCTCAGGTGTCCATAAAAAAGATTTTTTACTGAATCCCATTTATACCACCATAACATCCCACCCCCAAACCACTTACCAGCCAGACCTGTTGCTTTATAAGCCGAAGCTAAAGAATCTGTTGTAGAGCATTTTTGCGTTGCGATATCGCAAATAAATTCATCAGCTTTTAGAGTAGGGAGTGATCCGTTAAATTCGCTTGGCTTTTGAGTTTCGTCAAAGGTAGTGAAAACTACAATAGCTTTTGTCTTGTCTTGAGACACAAGGGTTCTGGTCAAAGAAATGCTAGTTTGTTTATTTTTTACTTCTTTGGGCAAACCAATAAACTGAATAATGCCGTCCGCTGGGTTTGTTGAAGGTTTCAATTCCTTTGTTAAAATATTTATTTCATAAATCCCATTACTTCTATTAAATAAAATTGTGTCATTTTTTTGTTGGCTTGGCGTAATTTGATTTGAAACTTTAGGCTTTGTCAGTTCATTTTTGGGAACAGTTTTGTTTCCAAAAATATAAAAACTGGCTACGCCAACGCCGATAACTAACAAAACAATCAAAACGCCCACTAATATTTTTAAATTACGATTGGAATTTTTAGGTGGTATACTGGAAAAACTTTGTTCTTGATTACCGACTTCGCTATTTGACTCGTTTAATTTGTTGTTATCTGCGTATTCCATATTTTTGTCCTTTCTTTTTACTAGCTATCAAATAAATTAGTAGCTAATTTAAGAAATTATTTGGTTATTATTAAAAATCGTACGACCTTACTTATATTTTACCCCCCCGACGCTTTTTGCAATATTTTTTACTTTAACAAATCATCAACTGAAACATCCAATGCTTTGGCGATTTTCTGCAATGTTTCAATCGTTGGATTAGTAATTCCGCCAGTTTCAAGTTTTATGATTGAATTATAAGAAACATCGGCTAATTTTGATAACCGATCTTGCGACAAGCCTTTGGCTTGTCTTAGTTTTTTTATGTTCTTGCTGATTTTATTCTCTTGTGCCATACTTGTATTATAATACTATTATTGGTAAAATAATGTCATGCGAACTTATATTGAAATCATATTATTAGGATACATCTTTTCTTTAATTTTAACAAGGGAGTTTTTGTTGTGTGCGCACGGGCGGGCGGGGCAAGCACAATTTCCTTATTAGTGGCGCATTTTGCAAAGCAAAATACGAAATTCGGTGGCGGCGGAA
>PFTZ01000098.1:1034-3756 GCA_002789815.1 Candidatus Berkelbacteria bacterium CG_4_9_14_3_um_filter_39_23 | reverse complement strand
AAGTAATAACAAAAGAAATTTTATTCGCCCATGGCTCGGCAGTTTGTAAAATATCCGGCTTGATGGCTTTGATTTTTTTATAAAGCTCAAGCGCGCTTTGAAATTTTTCTGCGCGCGGATTATAAAAATCAGTTGGCATCATATCGCCATAACTGGCTTTTTTATACAAATGAAAAACTGTAATCTTACGAAAATATCTCAGTGGCTGATGCAAATCCCGCCGAATCCCTTCGGACACGATGACTAATTTGGGAGCTTTACTGCCTATATACTTTTTCATAAATTTCTAATGTTTTTTCAGCGGTAAAGCGCCACGAAAATTTATCCGCTTGCTGAAATCCTTTCATAATCAAATTTTGCCGATATTGCGGTTTCTCGATTAAACTTTGCACTGCGCTTACCCAACCCTTTTTGTCGGTCAGGGAAACCAATATGCCGGCATCTCCAACTACTTCGGGGATTGACGAAACATTGGACGCCACCACCGGCACGCCACACTTCATCGCCTCCAGCGGTGGCAAGCCAAACCCTTCGTAAATAGATGGAAATAAAAAACCGAAAGCATTTTGATAAAGAATAAGCTTTTCTTCCTCGCTAATATAATCTAAAAAAATCACTTTTTGAGTAATGCCAAGTTGTGTGATTTTTGCAAACAACGTTTCAAAATACCATCCCTTTTTCCCAATCAAAACCAATTGATAATTTGGAAATCTTTTAATCACTTCAGCAAAAACTTCAACCAAAAAAATCAAATTCTTTCTTGGATTTAATGTGCCAACATGGAGAAAGTACGGGTGTTTAATATTGAATTTTTGGGGGGGCAGTATTTTATGACGCGCTGGCTTGAAATAATCATTGGCAGCCAGCGGAATGACTGAAATTTTGCTAGATGGAATTTTTGCGATCGCAATTAAATCCTGTTTTGTGTGCTCGGATGTGCAAATAATGTGATCTGCTTTTCGGTAGCTAAACGGCATCCACCGAGAAAAAAACTGGCGAGAAAAAAATGGGATATCATGCGGAAATTTAATCGCAATAAGATCGTGAATGGTGGCGATTATTTTCCCGCGAAAAAGAATTGGCAAAGAAAAACACGGCTGGTGAAAAATGTCAACTCTGTTTTTGTAAGCGCGCAGTGGCACGAAAATTTGATCCCAAAAAAACCGCTTGGGCATTGAAAAATCCTCTTCGGTTTTGGGCGTAAAATAATAATACTTGTTGGCGCGATCAATTTGCTTTAGCTCTTTGACTAAATTTTCCACATAAAAACCAAAGCCTGTTTTTTGTCCCTGTGTTGTTTGAACATCTATACCGATTTTCATAAAAAATGAGTTAGGATTAATTTTTGTTTTCTACGTTAATTTTTAAATTGTTTCAGCATGCTTTTATTAACTCCTCCCAAAATCAGCATTGACCCAAAATATACTAATACTCCAAGCAAAATTAAAATAAATAGATTCAAATCGCGAAACATCCAAATCACTCCGCCCATTGCTAAGCTAGACACTATCGCTTTCAATAAAGCAGTAAGGCGCGGAAAAATTTTAAAAGTTTTATACGACAGATAAGTCATCATCAGCAAAACTAACAGTTCGGTGGCGACTGTGTTGAAAGACGTAGCCACATAACTCCAGCGCGGGATAAACAGCAAGTTTAATATCACATTGAAAATCACAAAAATAATGTTTGGTAGAATTAACTTTTTCTGATGTCCGCCAGCCACCAATAGCTGAATAAAAACCGGCGCGAAAAAACTGCCAATGCTGGCAAAAATTAGTATCTGCAAATTGGTGGCTGAGTTGGCTGGATGCCCCCATAAATTGACAAAGCTGGTATTTAAAAATTCGTCGCCTGCAATAAACGCCACAATCGGGCTGGCAAGTAAAAACACGCCCACAATAATCGGCACCCCGACAATCGCCAAAAAATCAAACGCCTTTTGCACTGCGTCGTGAATGCGAATATCTTTTTTCGCTAAATAACGGGCATAAATCGGCAGGACTGATGAAATAAAAATCCCGGGCAAAATAAACATCACTTCCAAAATTTTATAGCTTGGTCCATATATGCCAACATGCTCAGCGCCCTTCATCACCGACAGCATTAAAGTATCAATGCGAAAATAAACAAAATGCAAAACCAGCGCCACGCCCATCGGCAAAGTTTTGACAATTAGTTCTTTCCAATATGGAAAATCAAAACCAAATTTTATGGGAGTATATTTTAAACTTAAAAAATATGCCAACACAAAACTGGCAAAATTTCCTGCCAAATACGCAGACATAATCGGAACAAGCCCATAGCCACGCGATGCCAGCCACGCGATTATTCCCAGCGTGATAAAACGAGAGACAATATCGCACACAATCGCTTTATCCATCCGAAAGTGAACCTGAAAAATTACGGTCAAAGTATTTTGAATTGTTTGCCAAAAGAACGCCAATGTCGCGATGACAATCGCCAGGCGCGTAATATGATCGTAACTGGGAATTAAAAACGCGACCGCAATCCCTACCCCATAAGCGATCAGCGCGCCAATCGTTCGAATACTCATCACATTGGCGATAATTTTTTGAGAACTTTTAGCATCCACCGATAACTCTTTGACTAAAATATAAAAAAAACCAAGGTCGCCAAAAATACCAAAAAACGCCACAAAGGCAAAAGCTGTGGTATAGCGACCAAAATTTTCCACTCCCAAATGGCGCGTTAAAATTCCCAC
>PFTZ01000098.1:519-1000 GCA_002789815.1 Candidatus Berkelbacteria bacterium CG_4_9_14_3_um_filter_39_23 | reverse complement strand
AATTCCCACAATCACCAGCGAAGTAGCGATTAAAACTATTCTCCCTACCATCTGCGCTAGGGTATTGTAGGCAACCTTTCTCGTGTATGTCATATAAATTAATTCTAGCAGAAAATCAATCGCAGAGCAATCAAAATATATGATTTTTGCAACTTACGCAAAATATCATTAGACTCATTACGAAATAATTTTTCGTAGCGAAATTAAATAATTTTGAGCGAAAACAATAAAGAATCCGACGGGGCAAGCCCCGCGGTATTCTTTGTTTCGCTATTTGAAATGGCTTCATCCCTGTGGCAAGCCACAGGGTATTCGTCATCTTGAAATAAGCGGAAGTTTTGCATAAGTTATGATTTTAAACATATTTCAAAATTAGCGGATAATATTTCTAATTATCTTAAAAATTGGTTATTTTTAGACCGACAAAAAACCGTTACTCGCCTTTTGACATTGAAGTATAGACCATATAAATGGCTGATAA
>PFTZ01000098.1:0-510 GCA_002789815.1 Candidatus Berkelbacteria bacterium CG_4_9_14_3_um_filter_39_23 | reverse complement strand
TTACTCGCCTTTTGACATTGAAGTATAGACCATATAAATGGCTGATAAACCAACTAAATCGTAGATGATTTTAGTAATAACTGTGCTGATACCAAAAATAGCTTCCACCAGATTCCATTCCAGCAGTCCAACTAGTCCCCAGTTTAATCCACCAACAATCACCAGCACAACCGCAATAGTCGACAAAGTTCCCTTTTTCACTTGATATCACCTCCTTCTAGTTTTAATTTAAATTTATTCACCTTTTTTCAGGATTCAGGGTTTAGGTTTTAGCTATAGGGTTTAGAGCTTAGTGGTTAGGATTTTTCATGCATGACCGCGAGGCGGAAAACCGTACCAACCCAAGGACGCCCGCGATGAGCAAGGTCGGCAGACGCAACACCACCACGGCCAGAACCCACGATAAGCAAGCAACGCCCGCTGTCTGATCCGTCAGCTTTAAGCAGGGTGTCTTCTGCCCATTCAAAATTGGAACGGGTAGAGTTTTCGGGATGATTGAGGGTGGTTTGA
>PFTZ01000053.1 GCA_002789815.1 Candidatus Berkelbacteria bacterium CG_4_9_14_3_um_filter_39_23 | reverse complement strand
TTTTTCGTAAATTGTACAAAATGTAAGACCTCGGGTCTTGCATTATTTTGGTTAAGCAGGTAAATGTGGTATTATTTTTAATATGGAAAAGAAATTTAATATGGAAAAGAAACATACAGAGTCAATCAAAAATTCGGGCAAGGTTTTGATTACCACCAGCATTGCGTATGTCAACAGCGCGCCACACATTGGCTACGCGCTGGAGCTGGCGCAGGCGGATCTTTTCGCGCGCGCGCTTCGCGCGCAAAGAGACAAGGTATATTTTTTGACTGGCACGGATGAGAATGGGCTAAAGAATTATCAGACTGCCAAGGAGCAAAATTTGTCGCCCCAAGATTTTGTTGATAAAAATTCAGCGCAGTTTTTGCAATTAACCCAAGATCTAGAAATTTCCAATGATAATTTTATTCGCACCTCAAGCGACGATCACCATCGCATTGCGCAGGAATTTTGGCAGAAGTTATCCGACACTGGTGATATTTACCCCAAAGAATACCAAGGGCTGTATTGCGTCGGGTGTGAAGCTTTTGTTCTTTCTCGTGATTTGGTTGATGGGCATTGCCCGCATCATCAAAAAGCGCCGGAGAAAGTTAAGGAAATAAACTATTTTTTTCGGTTGGGAAAGTATAAAAATCAAATATACGAATTGATTAAAAGCGATGCGGTAAAAATTTTTCCAGTTGAAAAAAAATCAGAATTATTAAACATCATTAAAGATGCGGAGGATGTATCTTTTTCCCGTTCGAGCGACAAACTGCCGTGGGGAGTGGCGGTTCCTGCTTCGCAGGAAGATTCAAAGGTTAAAGAGTTTAAGGGTTCAATAAAGCAAATTATGTATGTTTGGTGCGATGCGCTGGTTAATTATATTAGTGGTTTGCCTGGCAAAAGTATTGACGAAAAAGTAAATTTTTGGCAGACACAAGATAAAATTATCCATTTTGTCGGCAAGGACATTCTACGATTTCATGGTTTGATTTGGCTCGGTATGCTTTTATCAACTGGGCTTAAACTTCCGAGCGAGATTCGCGTGCATGGTTTTATTACTCAAAAAGGTCAGAAAATTTCCAAGTCATTTGGCAACACGGTCGATCCGCTTGAATATATCAAAAAATATGGCGCGGACGCGGTCCGTTTTTATTTATTACATATAATTCCTGAATATGGCGATAGCGATTGGTCGGAGGAAAGATTTAGAGAAGTATATAATTCGCTCCTTGCCAACGAGCTGGGTAATTTGGCGCAAAGAAGCATTACCCTAATCGGGAAATCTCAAATTCCAAAAAGTAAATTCCAAAATAATTACAATAATCAAAATCCAAAAATACAAACCTTACCTCAAATTTGGCTTCAAATTAAACAACTCAACGCCCAAATCTCAGAGGAAAAAATATGGGAGTCGCAAACCCCCAAAAATAAAATCGTACAACTTTACCAAGATTTATACGCGATCGCTGATTCGTTGACTATTTATCTGCCCCAGACTGCCCAAGAAATTCGCACGCAATTATCAACCTTTGCCCCTACCCCGATTTTCCCCAGAATAAATTAAACATATGGTTTGGTTAATTTTTTTAGCAGCTACATCTGATATTGGCTATGACATTATTGCCAAATGGACGCTCAAAAAACAAAAATTGTCGGCTGGTTATTACAACGCGTTGCTTTTTTGCGTGCTTGCGATTTTTTCAGGCATAGTATGGTATTTTTTCGCCAGCCCCAATAACCCAAGCAATCACGAAATACTTTCCTTCAAAAATCTTGGTCTTTTCGCCTTGATGATCGCCCTTTCGTCCGTGTGGAATTTTTTAAACACTAAAGCATTAAAGCACGAAAATATTGACAATTACGAAATGATTTATATGGTAGCGCCACTTTTTACCGTGCTTTTCTCGATTATTTTTATTGCCAGCGAGCGTAACCTAAACCACTTTATTGCGGCGATGATAGTTTCGCTGACACTGATTTTAACCCATATACGGAAGCGCCACTTTTCGTTTTCGCGATATGATTTATGGCTTATTGGCGCAGTGGTGTTGATCGCGCTTGAGGCAGTAATAATTAAAATTTTGCTAGGTGTCTGGTCGCTGTTTTCCCTGTATTTTTACCGCACTTTGATTGAGGCGATTATTTTTTTGTTGATTGCCAAACCGCATTTTAAAACCGTTACCAAAAAACAATGGCAAGGTATTTTAGCTGTTGGACTGCTTGGCACGATTTACAAAATTTCTCAGTATGTCGGTTATGATCAAATTGGCGTAACGCTTACCACGATGATTCTAGTCACTTCACCCTTTATGGTTTTGGTTTTAGACAAATTTTTGTTAAAAGAAAAATTGCATTTGAAATATATTGTCGGAATGATCGTGATTGCACTTACCATTACCTGGGCGTTGAGATAATAATTATTATTATGAAGAATTTTGATTCATATTTGGCGGTGGTGGCTGGCGCGTTGACGCTGGTAATGCCAAAAGTCGGGCTGATAATTGTGGCGGTATTTTTAATTCTCGCCGGGCTTTGGAAGCTGGGCAAAAAGGAGTAAAATGCCGGAATTGCCGGAAGTTGAAACTATCGCCCGCGATTTAAAGCCACTTATAGTCGGTCAAAAAATAGACCAAATTTTTGTATTAAAAGAAAAAAGTTTTATTGGCGACGCGCGATATTTGATCGGTCAGAAAATTTGCGGTATCTCGCGCTGTGGCAAAATGATTGTGCTAGAATTAACCAATAAAATTTTTTTAGCCATTCATCTTAAAATGACTGGACAGCTTATATACAAATTA
>PFTZ01000028.1 GCA_002789815.1 Candidatus Berkelbacteria bacterium CG_4_9_14_3_um_filter_39_23 | reverse complement strand
GGGAAGCTTTTTTGTCAGGGTAAAAGAAGGCGCGAAAAATGTAATGCCCGGGCTGTACGCTGGGCTTTTTGCATCAGCGCTATTTTCAGCGATTGGATTTTATTTTATGACTAAATTTATGGTTGAAAAAGCCAGCGTCAATCTAGAGGTAATGGATTTATTTTATGCCACTTTGGTTGGGTTAGGAGTGACCGGGCTGATGGTGCTAATCACTGATTATTATACTTCCAAAAAATTCTCGCCAGTTAAAAATATCGCGATAGCGTCTTTGACCGGGCATGGCACCAATATCATCGCTGGCTTAGCAATGTCTCTTAAATCAACCGCTATGCCGGTCATCGTGATTGTGGCTGGAACTTTGATTGCTTTTAATTTGGCTGGATTATACGGAATTTCGCTCGCTGCCTTTGCTATGCTGTCAATGACTGGAATTATTGTGGCAATTGATGCTTTTGGTCCGATCACCGACAATGCGGGCGGCATCGCCGAAATGGCGGGTCTGTCGTCCAAGATAAGATCCATTACCGACAATCTAGACGCGGTGGGCAATACCACCAAAGCTGTCACTAAAGGATACGCGATTGCCTCGGCTGCGCTGGCGGCGCTGGTCTTGTTTGCCTCATACACCGAGGAACTAGTAGCCACTGGGAATATCGTTAAATTTGATTTAATCGACCCCAAGGTAATTGTTGGTTTATTTCTGGGCGGACTGATCCCTTACTTTTTCGGAGCGCTGGCAATGGAGGCTGTGGGCAAATCTGCTGGCGCGGTAGTACAAGAAGTACGCCGACAATTCAAAACTATCAAGGGCATAATGGAAGGCACTGGTAAACCTGATTACAAAAAAGCGGTTGATATTGTCACGCGAGCTGCTTTAAAACAAATGATCGTGCCTGCGCTTTTACCAGTAGTAACTCCGATTTTGGTTGGATTTTTACTCGGACCAGAAGCGCTTGGCGGACTTTTGGTTGGGTCAATTATCACCGGATTATTTATGGCAATTTCCATGACTAGTGGTGGCGCTGCTTGGGACAATGCCAAAAAATTAATTGAAGACGGCGAATACGGTGGCAAGGGGTCAGAGGCGCACAAAGCCGCAATCACCGGCGACACAGTCGGCGATCCCTACAAAGACACTGCCGGACCAGCAATAAATCCGGTTATTAAGGTCATAAATATCGTCGCACTCCTTATCGCTAAATTGATTGTGAGATAATTTAACTCCGACACAAGCCTAATAAATAACCACCCCAGGGGTGGCTATTTTAACAATCGTTTGACAAATATATAAACATTGTCTAAACTTATTTTCTTATGAAGAAAAACGATTTATTTATTGTAAAGGTCAAAAGCGCCCATGAAGGTCAAGTATTTTTAGCATTAGATGAAAAACAAGAAATCATCATTGCGAAAAAATTTTTACCAGCTGGATTGCAGGAAAACGAAGAGTTAATCGTTGAATTTTATACCCAGAAGCAATATCAAGATCGCAAGAAAAATATCGGCGAAGCAATACTCAAAGAAATTTTGGGAAAGTAAATGCTTAAATTTGAAAACCATTCTATTTCAAGGTATAATTGAACTATTGGCGCTATCGTCTAGCGGTTAGGACATCAGCTTCTCAAGCTGGCAACCGGGGTTCGACTCCCCGTAGCGCTACCAAAGCATTATTTAATATCCAATATCTAGTATTCATTATCTATTATCTATGAAATAATAAATATTGGATAATGGATAATAATATATTGCACAAGCCAGTTCTGACGCGAGAAATTTTGGATTTAATCCCTAAAAATGCCATAATACTCGTGGACGCGACTTGTGGCACAGGGGGGCATAGCTTGGCTATCGTCAAGAATTTTCAATTATCAAATACCAATTTTCAATTATATTGTCTTGATTATGATGAAAAATCGCTTGAAAAAGCTAAAGAGGTTTTAGAGAAATTTAATAACATTGAATTTATTTGCGCTAATTTTAAAAATATCAAAAAAATCTTGGAAGGGATCCCTCGGATACGCTCGGGACGACCTTCGGTCGATTTTATTTTAGCTGATCTGGGATTTTCGTCGTGGCAACTGGCTAACAATAGGGGACTCGCGTTTTCCAAAAATCAAGCGCTAGATATGCGACTTGACCTAAAACGTAAAACCACTGCCTCAGATCTTGTGAACCATCTGGACGAAAACGAACTGGCTAATCTGATTTATCAAAATTCTGACGAACGGTTTTCGCGTCCGATAGCATCTGCGATTTGTCGGGCGCGCCCGATTTTCACTACGGAAAAATTAACTCAAATTATTCAAACTGCGGTCGGTAACCATTATCGCAAAAAAATTCATCCGGCTACTCTCACTTTTCAAGCGCTTCGCATTGCGGTAAATCAGGAAAAAGAAAACTTAGATCAATTTTTACGCAACGCGCCTGAGTGTCTGGCAAAAAATGGAATTTTAGCTATTATCACTTTTCACTCTCTTGAAGCAAGGGCAGTCCGCGCTCAATTTAAAAAATGGACTAAAACAAAAAATTATCAAATTTTAACCAAGCAACCGATTACTCCTGATTTGAATGAAATTAGATCAAATCCCCGGGCTCGTAGCGCTCGCCTCGTAGCTCTTGAAAAAATCGCTTAGCTTTTCTACAAAGCCATCTAATCCGAGCGAACCTTGCACCCGCACGCGCGGAAGCGCCAAATGATTATCGCTAAAAAACGCTAACCGTTCCTCGGTTGTTACAGCAGTTTTAAAATTATATTGAGCTAAAATTTTTAAACTGTCTGGGCTGTATTGCCCTGACGGGAAACAAAAGTCAGCTGGTTTAGCGCCAGTAATATCTCTAATGCTGGTTTGACTTTGAATAATTTCCTTGATTTGATTTTCTTGACTGGCAGTGAAAAAATTGGGATGAGTGGCTGAGTGAGACCCAATGCTAAATAGGGGGTTATCACTTAATTTTTTAATTTCATTTTTGGTCAAATAACCACCTTGGTCAATACGGCTGGTAATCATATACACCGTAGCCGGAAACTGATATTTTTCCAAAATCGGTCGCGCGCTGGTGTAAAAATCCTCGTACCCATCGTCAAAAGTTAAAATTACTGCCCTCTCGCCTATTTCGCCTTGTAAAAATTGCTTGAAAGTTATCACGTCAAAATCATTCTTGGATAAATAATTCATTTGTTTTTCAAACTCGGTAGGGGAGACCGAGAGAGAATAGCCGAGCTCGTCGCTGGTCTTGTCCTCTACTTCGCGAATATAATGATACATCAAAATCGCTACTGGATTTTTTTTGCTGATTTTATTATGGTCGCTTTGCCCTACTTTGGCTAGTTGTCGCACTTTTTGATACATCGCGCTGGGCGTTTCTTTCACTTTTGCTTTATCGTCAAGCCCAATAAACAAAATTAAAAATAAAAATCCCACGCTAAGGGCAAGGGCTGAAAAAATTAACATACAATACCCCAAGCACGGCTTTGAACTATGGCGCGAATCAATGTAATCATCGTAATTATTGGCTTTACCCATAACCAAATTATACCACAGCTTCTCAGTTCCGGAGATTACGAAGCTAATGATACTGGTTACAGCGAAATCCTTTGGCTAGAAAAAAGCGCGAGAGCAAACAAGAGGTCCGATAAACGGTTGAAATAAGGTATCAAGATATTGGCTCCGCTATCCTGCTCAGCGAGTTCAACAATCCGCCTTTCCGCTCGACGACAAATAGTACGGCTTAAATGCAAATACGAACTGGAAAAATTTTCACCCGATAAAATAAATTTGCTTTCTATTTTTATTTCATCCTTAATTTTGTCAATAACTTCTTCCATTTGTTTTATCCGCCCGGCGATATTATTGGATCGATTCTCACTACCAGCCAATAAAGCGCTAAGCCCGATTAGATCTTTTTGAATTTGCTCAATTATCTCGCGCACCCGAAGCGAAGCGCTACTGACACGAGACAAACCCAGGGATGCTGACAATTCATCAACGGTTCCCAGAGCTTCAAAAACAATGTCATTTTTTAACTTTGCATTGCCCCTGAAACCTTTTGCCTTACCCTTGTCCCCTGCTTTTGTATATATCACTGCCATATTGCCAGTATATGATATAAAAAAAATTTGTAAAGTTTGATGTCAGCGCTGATTGGTGATGCTCAACTAAAAAACCCCGCGTGGGCAGGGTTTTTTTCAATTCCAAAAATTATTGCGTTACTGAAATATCAGGCGTTTGTTGCTCAGTACTGGTGGCTGTCACAGTCACGCGATAGTTAGACGCTTGAATAATAAAATATCCTGTATTAGGGCTTGTTGACTGCGGATCAACTGGCACAGTTGGCAAATAATTCGGCGTAACACCCGCAGTGGTCATATCGTATAAATCTGGGGTCGGATCCGTACAAGCTGTTCCTGTTGTGGCGCAAATCTCGATTGCAGTGCCTCCAACAGCCGGAATGCCAGTCGGCAAAACTCCAGCGTTGTCCGCATAATATTGCGTAATGGCATTAGCAATACCATTGACTTCGGTCCATCGCTCAGTGTCGCGCGCTTTTCCAAACAGTCGCGCTGGGTTCATAGCCACGATCACGATTGCCGCCAGTACCGCAATGATACCAATGACAATCAAGATTTCAACCAAGGTAAATCCTTGATCTTTTGTAAGAATGTTTTTTTTCATTCTACCTCCTATTATTTTTAATTTTTAAAATTTTCCCTCTTTTTTATATAATACTCGCCCCTTGACAGATTGTCAAAACCTTGTCAAGTGATTTAGAATTCCAAAGTCAAAAAACTGATATTAAAATTTTGTATTTTGGATTGTCATTTTGAATTTTGAGATTTGAATTGTCTTTTTATTTCATCCTCTTTAAAAAATTGATGCCACGATGGGTCAGATCGTCGTGATCCAAGGCGCGCATAGCCAGCCCTACTGCCACGGAAAATAAAATAGCTGGCACATTCTTATCGTTTAAAAAACCTTTTGACCCAACCACTTTATCATCCAAACTCGCCAGCTGAACATTCACTGGAAATTGCCCGTCAAGATTCTCTCTAAAAAAAACATCAATATCTGGCGTCATTGACGAACCGCCACAAATAACCAACGAATCAACCGATTCTCTAAAAACACTGGTATAATAGCTAATTGACTTTTTTGTTTCAGCAATTATTTTCTCAAACATTTTTTCCAAAATCGGTCTGATGGCATTGTCAGGCGCGTTTTGATTAAAACCAAGCGCGCACTTGTCTTGCTCAGCATCCTCTATTGATATCCCGCCTTTAGCTTTGGCAATTTCTTCGCTAAAATCCCACCCGCCTATAGGAATGGTGACTGACAAACTTAAGGCTTTGCGCGAGTCAAAAATTGCCAAAATTGTATTTTTTGAACCAATATCTAAAATAGCTGTGCCACCTTTATAATGTTGTTCTTCTTGGAGCATTATCCTGCCAAGAGCTTGTGATTCGCTTTCAAAAATATAGGGGACAAGATCAGCATTTTGCATCACCTCAAAATAGCTAACCGCAATATCCTTGGGCAAAGCGAAATAGACAATGGTATTTTTTGGCTGAGCCAAAGGCGTTTGGGTGGGGTTAATTTTGGAATTTAACGCAATTTTTGGAGGAAAAACCAGATAATCCCACGAGGATTTTTGCAAATCAAAAGGAAAAATCTTCAGCACTTCTTCGTAAACCGCGTTTTTCAAATTTTCACCTTTAATGCTTTGGTCAATTTCAAAGCGATGGGTAAAAATTCTAGTTTCTGGCAAACTGACGATCGCTTTTAATGATTTAGCTTTGGCTAAGCTCTTGGGGCGAGTGCTGACTAAGACTCGTTTAATTTGCTCTGCCAATCGTGGTTTATCTAAAATTTTGCCTGACGCGACAATGCCGGGCTCAAGCACCCCCCTGCCAAACAACGCCACTCTTTTTTTCCGGTCAACTTGCGCGACTTCGATTGAATAATCGCTAATATCTAACCCGATTATATCGATTGATTGAAATAAATCCATATATTTTGTTGTTTAAATTTTTTATTATTTCGCAACTTACACTAATTATATCTTCCAGTCTACATAGTATTTTCACAACTTACCAATTCTCGTTCCGCTTGTCATTCCCGCATCGTCCGCCAACCTTGTTAGAGGCGAAGCTCTCTAAGCGGGGTCATTCCCGCGCAAACGGGAATCCAGGCATAATCATTATTCTGGATCCCCAATCCGAGGCGCTTCATCCCGTTAGAAAATATTTTCTAACAGGACTTTGCTTTCGGTTGAGGATGACCCCGCATAGAAAATAAACATTTTCTAACGGAGATGACAAGGAGGTGGAATGATATTTTACGTAAGTTGTGTTATTTGCAATAATATAATTCGTATTTTTTTAACTCTGGAGTGTTGGTGGTATCCGTGGTTTCTAATTTGGCGTCAACCTGAATGTAAAAACGATTATCTGAAATATCATCAGCAGTCAAAAGCGCGCTCAAATCAATCGCGCTACCGGTAAATTCCGCATATTCCGTCCAGTCGCCAAAATGATTGCCATTTTGAGTTGAAACGCGGAAACGATAGGAAATTTTTGTGCCAGCGGGCTTACTTTCAGTCGGAACAAAACAACAATAGCGCTGGATATTGTCCGCGCCCAGTTGCGCTTGGGCGGAAGTGTGCGTGCCACTAGAATAGTACGCGCTTCCTTGTTTATCCAAAACCACTGAGCCGGTTGTGGCGGTTAATGAAGTCTGGCTAATCGCCCCGTCTTTCCAATCGTCATACGGATCAAGCGCCTGATAGGTTAAGCTACAAGATGGCGACAATTGGGTTTCGCTATAGACAACCGTATAATCAGAAACAGATGGATCAGGCGCGCTGGTGGCGCGAGTAAATTGGGTTTTCACCTGCAAAAAAGTTTTACCGGAGTTTATATCAGATTTAGAAATATCTAATTCTGAGTAGCTAGTTAAATCAATCGCCGAGCCAGTATAATCAATATAATCCGTCCAACTTCCAGTCCAAGAATCGCTGGATTTTGTCCGACGAAAACGATACCTGATATCAGCATTGTCTGGCTCATTTTCAGTGGCATTGAAAGTTTTGTATTGCACTGCGCCAGCGCTACCGATTTGGGCGATGGCAGAAGTGTGAGTGGCAGACAAAACAGTTTGAACTCCAGTAATGTAAATTTCAAATTCGTTGACAGTCCAAGTGACTGGCATTCCTAGTGTGCCATTGTTAATACTTAGTTTCAGATAGCGGGCATCAAAAGGGTGTATAATCCCCGGAGGATTGCACTCTGTGGACGAATCAGTTTTATTCCACGCGCCTTGCGCTAGCGAACCATGACAAATAACGATATATGATGAGTCACCATCAGATTTTTTTGAAATTTGCACATTACCCATACCAACCGTAGCGGAAATAATTGAGTTAATCGCCACATAAGCGATAGTGTGGTTTGCCCCTAAATCAATTATCCATGTGTGCGTAGTCTGCATATCGGCAGTGGCTACCCAAGCGGTTGTCAAACTTCCATCAATCGTTTTGGAACGGTTGGCGCTGTCAGTCGTGGCTGTAACAATATTGTTATCAGCATTATACATCGCTAGCAAATCAAGCTTGATGCCACTGGCTCCGCTTGACATTTTCATATCCCCCAAACTGGTGGTTGTGTCAATATTCACTCGGTCGCCTGCCTCCCAGTCAGCCTGAGATGAGAGCGATTTAGTTTTATCAGCCAAAGACAGCGCGGTGGCTGGTTCTTGGATAAATTTGTTAATCTGGGCAGTGGCATAATAAGTTTGTTCAAAAGTAAATTCCTGACGAGTGGGAGAAACCATCGTATCATACTGACTCGCCTTAACTTTCAACTCAATTTTTACTGCCTGAATTGCGCCTTGATTGATCTGAATAAATTTTGAAGTGGCATAATCAACTGCCACCCAATGAGAATTTAGCGCTATAGTATCGCTGGCGCCCTCTTTGATTGTAATTTGATTTTGACTGGTAATTTCAATAATAGTCGGGTTCTGGTTGGCGTCAAGAAAATTTAAATCAATTTTTTTTTCGGTTATTGAATTAACGCTGTCAGCATTTTCAACCGTACGGATAATTTTCTCTAAAATAAAACGGGCATTTTGATTAGTCAGCGCCATCGCCTGATATTTGGCTTGACTAAAAATCACATTGATAAAAATTAAACTGATAGAAACCAAAACCGTTGACACAATACCCATATAAACAATTATTTCAACCAAAGAAAAAGATCGGTTGTTGGTGTAATGTTTCATATGTTTAATTAAACCTCCCTACTTCGCGCCATAAATCTAAACTTACCGGGCAGAGCGAGCAAGAATTGGATTCCAAACGACGAAGGTAAAAATTGTCAGAATGGGTAACCTTGCCTTCACTGCGGACAAGCTTGCAAATCGTTGGACCGTTTTGCGCTCCAGTTTGAGTAATGTATTTTACCGTATAATCATGAAGCGCTGGATCGCTGGTCGGGACTGACTTCGCGAACGTTGACTCTACATTGATATAATACTTTGCGTCAGCCATATCTTTGGCGGTAATCATCAATTCTGCGATTTTGCTCAAATCAATCGGGTCGCCAGTAAAAATTTTCTCAGCGCTCCACTCGCCAAGCCACGATCCGCCCCAGTTTGACTTTCTAAAACGATATTTAATTTCGCCCTGGCTGGATGTCTCGTTAGGCGTAAATTGGGCATATTTTACTATGAACGCTCCGCTAACGGGTGGTGTCATTTGGTTAGCTTTTGATATGTTAGTAGCAGTGGTAATCGGCTGCGAAGCAGTAGAATAAATTTCAAATTCGTTGACGTTCCAGGATACGGTCGCGCCGAGCGGTTGCGCGCCATTGTAAATATAGAGTTTTAAATAACGAGCGTTAAAAGGATGCTGATGCCCGGAATAACACTCATTCGCGGAATTTGTTTTATTCCATATTCCTTGCGTGAGCGGATAAGCGCAAATTGTATTATAAGTAATGTCGTCCGCGCTTTCTAAAATTTGCACCATGCCTGGCGCTGAAGTAGAAATTGTTGAGTTAATGGCAATGTATGCAATGCTGTAGCTAGCTTTTAAATCAATAATCCACGAATGGGGTGTTTGAGGCAGGGCAACCGCTGACCACGCAGTCGCAAGATTATTATCAATCACCTTTGAACGATTTATCGGGTCGGCTGTGGCTCTGATAATACTATTGTCCGCGTTATACATTGCCAAAAGATCGAGCTTCGCCGAACCTCCGCTTGAATCAATTTTCACATCGCCTGGTACGCTTACTAAATCAGTGCCAGAATTTGCGCCTGCTTCCCAATCTGATTTTTCGGTCAAGACAAACGATCCCTCGGCATCGCCTGCGCCGGTTGGCTCGCCATAAGTTGTCACTGGCAAGATATTGCAAATTTCATCAGTTTTAGTTGGATCCGGCGTCAAAGTTTCTCCCCCTTGGTAAGCGCTATTTTTAGTTAAATTATAAATTGCTTTTTCTTGACAATACTCAGCCAGCGCCAGAGCTCGGCTAGACTCTGCTTCGGTAAAACTATTCTGTAATTCACTAGTTGAAAATAAAGATAAACCAATACTGGCTATAAGCAAAATAGACGTGATAACCACCACGCTGGTTAAAGTCACGAATCCTTGTTTTGATGGTTTAATTATTTGTATTTTGGTCATTTAAATTTTTTTGAAACTTAAAATTTATAATTCGTTTGTTTCTTGTCTCTTTCGTTTCAACTACGGCGCTGGGCACGGCGCGTTGGCGCAAATGGCGCTAAAAACGGTGATAATGTTAGCGTACTCTAAAGATTTATCCGTTTGCCAAACTACTTTTACTACGACTTTTTTACTTTCCGCGTCAATGCTGGATATGCTGATCGTTCGTTCGTATGCGCCGATTTTGCACACATCGCTCGCGCAAGATTCAATTTTCCAGGCGCTAGTGCCAGTATCAAAATTTATTCCATACTTATCTGCGCCGGTTAAAATCAAACTTCCAAAATCCTGCTTGCCCATTAAACGAGCTCCGCCCAAACCTTCTTGAACTAATATTGACGCTTTGTTTTTATCAATACTTTGCTCAAAAGCATTGCGAGAAAATCCCACTAGCGATACCATAGCAACCAGCGCGATAGTGGTAATTCCAATCGCAAAAACCACATCAATCGTGGCAACCCCTTGCTGTGCAAAATAATTTTTTTTCATATCGAGCTTAAGTTAATAAATCAAAATTGAAAATTAAAAATTTTAGTGGTTTATTTTACTCAAAGACGATGCCTTTCTTTTGCTCTACCAGTAGTATTTTTAATTTTTAATTGACCGTCTGATAAATCATCTGCCCTTTTACGATATTGATGATTCGACTAATTGACCCTGCGCTAATTGTTATAGTGCCAGCCCCAACTTTGGCTGTTTTTTCCCCACTGATAATTTCGTACGGAACGCCAGAAAATTTATCAAAAACAATCTCGTCGCCGGTGTAGTTCGTTTGAAAATCAGCCCCGACCGATAAATCGTAGCTTTCATCGCGAGCCGAGTCGCGAGCGCTAAAAGACGATCCTTCAAACAAAACATAAGTATTACTCGCTAATTTTACCCCCCAGTCTGTATCATTTTTTAGATAGACAGCATTATTTTGCGCTTTTTTTAAAGCATTCTCTATATCTTGCGAGACGCGCGCCACTTGCTGTTTTTGAAAAATATTCAAGCTGATCGGCACTGCCACCGCGGACAATAAAGATAAGATCCCCGCAACGATTATCAGCTCAACTATACTAAAACCATAATTTATATTTTTTCTTTTCATCAGTTTAACCCCCCACATTTGAAGTGATGGAATAGATCGGCATAATAACCGCGAGCGCGATAAACACCACCACCAACCCCATAATCACCAGCAAAATCGGTTCAACAATAGTGGGCAACCTTTTAGTTTTGTTGTACACTTCTTTGAGAAAAAAATCACCCATTTGAGCAAATGACGCCTCGAGTGTGCCACTTTTTTCTCCCACAGCGATAATGGTTATGAAATTCGGCGGAAATAATTTAGGAAATTGCTTTATTGACTCTGACAAAGCGACGCCCTTACTGGTGCGGTCGCGAATAATCCGCAACGCATCTTGGTAGGCAGTGTTTGAGCTTGATTCGACAATAATGTCAAGCGCGTTCTCAATCGCCACACCAGACTTGTATAATGTGTGCATCAAATGCGAAATCAAAGCCAACTGGTAATCCTGAATCAAGCCACCGACAAAGTAAAGGTTGAGAAAAATTTTATCTATAACTCGTCGAACCGCTTTTACTTTTGCTAATAATTTCAATCCAGTATAAAACGCGATCGCAATCAAAATGCCAAAACACCAATAGTGTTGCAGAAAAAGAGTGAAATTCATCAGAAGCCGAGTGGCGATCGGCAAGTCAATATGCATAGAAGTGAACACCGGCATCAATTTAGGCAAAATAAAAAACGACAAGCCTAGCCCCATAGAAAAAGTTGCGCCAAATACCAGTTTGGGGTAAAAAGTGGCAGCTTTAATTTCTTTGCTTAAATTATTATTGCGATCAAGCCACTCAGCTAAAAACACCAAAGTTTTCTCCAAAGTTCCGCTGGCTTCACCAGTTTTTATCAAACTGATAAAAATTTTCCCAAATTGCTTTTCGTACTTTGCGAACGATTCTGAAAGCGACACCCCCATTTCCAGCTCTCGGTTGATGTCAGCTAAAATTTTTTTGAAAAACTTCGATTTCACTTGTTGCGTCAGGGTAGTGATGGAAGTGTTGATCGGAATTCCACTACGGAGCATCACCGCTAAATTATTGATAAAATCAATCTGCTCCTGCGCCCCAATTGAATTGAAAATAGACATAATCATTAAATTATAAATTTTAAATGCTAAATTTTAAATTTACGAAAAAAACAAAGATACAAGTAAATTCTAATGTTTAATAAATGGTTCATTGGTTTTTGGTGCTTGGTAAAAATTAAAAAAAGCAATTATGCCAGCATCTAGCTTTCTGTCACTCGGATAATTTCTTCGAGCGTGGTGATGCCCTGAATTACTTTGCGCATTCCATCATACAGCATTGATTGCATACCTTGCTCGCGCGCTTTAATCTCAATCTCCCGCGCGGTTGCTTTGCGGGTGACCAATGATTTGATTTCGTCGGTTACTTCCATTACTTCAAAAATTCCCACTCGTCCGTTATAGCCGGACCGACTACAACGTTTGCACCCTTCTCCTTTAAAAAATTCAATATTTTGAAAATCTTTTCGTTTCACTACCACCTCAATCATTTTAGCGATCCGTTGGTTGAGTTTAATTGCTTCCAGCTCTGCGCTATCCAACCGATGCTTTTTCACGCATTCTTCACAAATTTTCCTAACCAGTCGCTGGGCGACAATCACATTGACCGAAGACGCGATCAAAAATGGCTCCATTCCCATATCAATCAGGCGCGGAAAAGAAGTGGACGCGTCATTGGCATGCAAAGTTGACAACAAAAGATGTCCTGTCATGGCTGCGTTGACCGCAATGGAAGCAGTGTCGTTGTCGCGAATTTCTCCTACCATAATAATATCTGGATCTTGACGAACGATCGAACGAAGCCCATTAGCAAAAGTGAGTTTTTTAGTAAGATTCACTTGGGTTTGCTGAATATGCTCCATCGCGTATTCAACCGGATCTTCAATCGTCATTATATTGACCGTTGGTTTATTTAAAATCTGTAAAATCGCGTACAGGCAAGTGGTTTTTCCCGAGCCAGTCGGACCAGCTGATAAAATCATTCCGTATGGTTTTTCCGACGCGCGCCTTACTCTTTTTAAATCCTCTG
>PFTZ01000075.1 GCA_002789815.1 Candidatus Berkelbacteria bacterium CG_4_9_14_3_um_filter_39_23 | reverse complement strand
GACAACAAGCGGAAATTTTGCATAAGTCGTGAAGGGAGTAAAATGAACCAGGAAAATTCATTAGAAAATGTTTCAGACGAGCAATCAGACGAGCGAGGGAAATATCAAGCTAAAATAGACCAGCTTGTCAATGAATATTTGATTTGTTCGTGGTGCCAGCGGTAAAGTTTAGATCAAATTGCGCGTCAGCAGGGGAAAGAATATATTTCGCTCAATGATTTAACCCCTAGAGAGCAGTTTGAAATTTTGGACGAAAGCGCTATTCGAGATCAAAAACGAACAGAAATTACGTATAAGGGGTTGAGCCATGGGATATGCCAAAAGCATTTTAACGAGGTGCAAGAGCAAAATAAAAAAGATTTAGCGGAAATGCTCGCAACACGAAAAGGCGATTAAAGTTTCGTAAAAGAGTAGATTTGTGCTATAATTAACTTGATTTGTTTTCGTTTTTTGACAAGGAGGAGTCGCGATGAAAACCAAGGGAATGCTGGCAATTTTTTTGTGGTTTGGTTTATCGGGTTGCCCAACTCATTCTCAAGCAAATATCGGGCAAGAATTGCAAAATCAGATTGTCAAGAGGTTCGGTCGGATTAGTTTTGAAAATCAAGAGGCATATACTTTGTCGCGGATTGGGCGAACGACAGAAAAGCATTTTAGCCAAACATTTCGCTATGGCGTAATCAATTCGCGCGAGGTGGAATCATTTGGTTTACCGGGTGGGACAGTTTTGTTGTCGCAAAGTATGGTGGAAGTGGCAAACGGGAGTGAAAATGAAATAGGCGCGGTACTAGCAATCGAGCAAGCTAGCTCGGGACTTGATTTAGGGGTTAAAGATATTTTGCGACAAGCGATAGTGGAAACCGGTATAGAATTGATTTTCAAAAAAGCAATACCGCAAAAAATGAATATACCTCAACTGGATAAAAACGTTATTAGCCAAGGGCTGGCAGATTTTTTGACCAAAGGCAGACAAAGCGATACTCAGTTGCGCGCAGATACGCAGGCAGTCAACGCGTTGTGTCAAAGCGACCAGAATCCGGAAAATATACTTCGTTTTCTGATGAAACTTGAAGCGCTGGAAAATTGTGCTACTACTCCGCGGTTTGTAAGCTCAAATTTGGCGACTCGTTTTTCGCAGAATTTAGTTAGCCATTATCGCCAGACGCATAATTCCAATACCAAAAGAGTTAATAATTGTGTGTTGGCTATACTGAAAGATAAATACCAAACGGATTTTACCCAGCCAACTCAATCTAGCCAATTGGTTGATACCAAGTCTAATTCTAACCAATTAGCCAATGGATTTTCATCGCCAACTGGCGCGCCTCCGATTATTATTTGTGAGTTTTTGGAACTGGGTAAACCGTTTGGAACATATTTTGCCGGGCAATACCATCTGGGCGAGGATTTAGCCTTGCGACTGGGCGATGCGGTTTATAGTATTGATAAAGGTGAAATCGTTTTGTGTTCCAAAAATGGCTGGGGCGAAGGCAATTGCGCTCTGGTGATTCAGCATCAAACCAAAGACGGATTAGATTATAAGGCGTATTATGGGCATCTGGTTTTGGCAACAGCCAAAAAAAGTGGAGTAGTTAAATCAGGCGAGAAAATCGGCGAGATTGGCGTTTGGGATCCACCCCATTTACATTTGGGGGTTAATGCGGAAAATAGCATTCCCCGGTATTTTGGTTTGGGGTATTTACCAGGTGAATATAAAAAAGGTGACACGCTCGAAGATTATGGCTTTATCGCGCCTTCAACTTTTTTAGCCAGACATTCTGCTCAGGTTAGCCAAGCGATCGCCGAAGCAATTACTTTACAAGAAAAAGAAATACACTTAGGCGATGATACTTCCGACGCGCGAATTTTTTGGGACAGTCGTTTTCAAGCCAAACAAAGTGGTAGCCAGTCAGCGCTAACTTTCGAATTGCGGGCGGTGCCGAAAAAAGATCCGATTTTTTTCATCAATCATCACGAGATTTGTCGCATTATTCCTGAAACAAGTGAATGGCAAGAGTATCGTTACAGTTTCGATTCAAGCATTTTGCAGACTGACAATATATTTTATATCAAGTCGTTTATTCCCAATGTAAGACAAGGGTTTGACGATTCGCTGGTGCGAAATATCAAAATAGAGTTTGATTTGTAGCTTGTGGCTTGAAATAAGTTTGCTTTTGTATAATTGTTTTTGTATGGGAATTTTAATTGGTTGCTTAACCGTTTGTTGTCGCTTAGCCGCCCGTAAGGGCGGTTTTTGATTTGGGGTATAGCCCATTTTTGACTGATTTACAACCCTGTTTATTCTAGAATATAACACATGACTTGACAAATCCAGCTGGGGGGGATAATTAGATTAAAGTAAAAAATAACAAAACAAAATAAAAAGCATATTGTAAATCAATATGCTCTGAAGAGGGAAAAATGAAGCTAAAAATTCACTGGACTCGGACTAAAATTATTTCTTTGGTCGGAGCCATTTTAATTCTCGGACTCGCTGGTTGGCTACTGTGGAGAAACGGTTATGTCGGAGCGGATACTTATATGGCGGATACTTATATGAAGTATTTTGGTTTAGAGCCTGGTTTTGGGCAGACCGGTTCGAGCCAGGCAACGATTATCGTACCGCCTAGTGGGCAAACTGGTGGGTCTGGCCAGGGTTCAGGTCAAAATGGATCAACAACACAAACCGATCCAGCAACAATACAAAATCAAGGAACGAATCAATTAGTCACAATCAAGGCTAGCGGAAGCGTGCAGTATAATGCCCAATCAATAGTATTTTTAGAAGTACCGACATCGTCGGTAGCGCTTAATCCATCTTATGAGCTTGGAAGTGGATATGGCATGTCCCCCGCTACCCTGAAAACAAGGATAAGTATCAATACTTATAATAAAACGTTTTTTGCAGACCCTAACGCTTCGCCGTTGGGGCCTCCGGATAAAACTAGAGATGTTGTCGCGAGCCCAGTAGGCCAAGATGGGAGTTTTAAAATTGAAGCAACTATTTCTAAAGACGCGCTCATATCAGCGACAAAAGGGTACATGAATCACAGATTGGTCTTTGCTGTCGAGGGTAATTGTGCCGAAAAAGTTGAGATTGAAATGTTTAATAGCGGTAGTATAAATAGCACTGAAGATGTACCTTCCGATATAACGATTCCTGTTAACGCGATAACATCGCCAATAAATGTAAAATATAATTGTCAGGAAGCCAAGATTGGCAGAATAGGAAGAGGGTGGGATGATGCAACAATAAAGACAACCGGAGAGGTGAAGTGTTCTACGCCACCGGGGGTACAACCTTCTAAGGTACCATCACCCACACCATTTTCCTTTACCGATGGTGATTATAATGGCTTGTATTCAACCGTAGCTGGGTTCCAATTAATACCAACGATTTTTGAAGGTCCGAAAGCAGACGGATCCTACAAGCCAGACAGATTAGATTGCAGTATCAGTGGGCAAGCGATTGTAACACAAAAAAGCACCAATCGAAAAGTTCTTGACAAACACTTTGAGAAGACGTTTGGTTTAAGACCAACAAAAGGAGAGGTTATACTAATACTTGTTAATATTGATGAAGGTGATTTTTCGTTGTAGTAGCAATACTAATTTTAATTTCAAAAACGGCAACCCCTCGGGGTTGCCGTTTTTAATTTTTTAGTCTTGACAAGTTTTGCGCGTTGTGTTTAAAACAGTTATAATTAAATTAAATGAAACTAACCAAAAAAATAATTTGGATAGTCATATTTTTAGGCATATGCGCTTTGGTGATTTTTTGGACTTCAAAAGCCATATCAATTTGGTCATAAAATTTACAATCAAAACAAAAAAATAATTTATGAGGATCATTTTCAGGGTTTGCCTAATTTTTTTGTCGCAATGGCAAAATTATCAAGCAAATTATAGCGAAAAAAAATGAGATCTATTAAATGGTTCACACGGGCAGGAGTGGCGCTTGCCATCGGATTTTTAGCGATTTGGCTCAACACCAGCCAAACAGTCAATCAAAACTCAGTTCCCAAAGCCAAAGCCGGCGCGATATCGTCAATTACTGTAACGCCGTCTAACAATAGCGTCAACACCAACGCCGACTACACGATCGCCTTTACTACAGCCAGCGACTTGTCGCAATACGGCTATGTTTATATGGTTTTTCGGGGCAATGACTGGGGGTATTTCGACACTTACAGCGCGTCGTTAGATTATATCAAAGTGGACGGCGCTACTTCTATCAAACTGGAAAAAAGCTATTTTTCCGGCAACAATTTAGCATTTACGGTTCCTTATGGCAATACCTTAGCCGGCGGATCAGCTGTTGAAATCAAATTATTGAATGTCCGCAACCCATATTATGCCGGCGGTTATCAACTCCAAGTCTATACCAACCGCTACGGCACAGACATTGACGGAAGCTACAGCAACCGTCAGTATATGTCCGATACCTTCACCATCGGCACAATTTCTGTGCACGGCACTGCCACATTAAACGGCGTTGCCCAAAGCGGAATGTACCTTTCACTTTACGACACCAGTTATCAGCACTACGCTTATTCAAACACCAACTCTGACGGTTATTATGAGTTAGGCGACACTTTGCCGGCTGGCTCATATAGTTTACAGGTTTCTCCGCCATGGGATAAACAAAATATCAAACGATACACTGCCACACTCACTTTAGACGGCACCAATCAATTAAAAGATATTACTCTCGAGGAAAAAACTAAAACCTTATCCGGCGTAATCACTGGTTCAGATGGAACAAAAATCTCTAACGCATATATTTACGCCAACCAATCCGGGACTTGGGATTATGCTTACGCTAATACGGATTCCAATGGCGCCTACTCAATGAAACTTTCCGGTGGCGCGTGGAGCGTGTCGCTGTCTGGCGGTTGGGACGGCACTTGGGTGAACGAAAACAGCGCCCAGAACATTAGTTTTACCAACGACCAATCAGCTGAGTCGTCAACTTTAAATCTAACCGTGACGATTCCTGATTGCACAGTATCAGGCACTATGGTTTTAAGGGACGCAAACGGCAATGATACCGCTATCACTTCTGGTGGAGTGTCAATTTACCAAAATTCCGCGCCGTGGTCTGGTTTTTACAAATCGCTTTATGACACGAATGTTTTTTCCGGCAAACTGATTGCCGGTAAATTTAAAGTATATCCTTGGAGCTCGGACAACAGTAATTATCTGGAAAATGTGTATCAGCAAAATTCATCCGGTGGTTGGGACGCGCTTAATTCGCAGGTTTTAGCTGTGAAAGACAGCGATACCAGCTTGGTGATAAAAATTGTATATAGCCAAAAAACCGATCACATTTCTGGACAGGTGGTGGATGAAAACGGAACTGGCGTGCAAGGCGCCAATGTCTATGGTTGGAAAAATAGCAGTAGCAACTATGACTGGGCAAACGCCACTACAGACTCCAGCGGAAATTATGATTTATTAGTTTCGCCCGGCGAATGGCAAATTAATGTTTATCCCAACTGGAATTCCAACTATACTTATCTAGGCAAACCTTTGGCAGTGACTGTGGTAAGCGGAACATCGCAAACCAGCAAGAATTTTACTTTTATGACTTTAAACGCCATCATTAACGGCACAGTGGTGGATACTGACGGCGCGATTTTATCTTCTTTAAATTCCTGGGCTTACATTGATACTTCAGATATGGGTCAAGAATACTGGTATTCAAATGTGGGCGCGTCAGTGACCAACGGTAAATTTACGATGAAAGTTCCAGCTGGCACTCACAAGATTACGGTCGGCTGGGGAGGGCAAGATTACAGCCCGGGCGATTCCACCTCAGCGACAGTGGCTGCCAATGGTTCGCAGGAAATCAATGTGGTGATGCTGAAAAACGATGCCACTATCACGGGTTACTTGAAAGATGTTGACGGCAATGCGGTGACCGGGCAATGGGCGTGGGTGAATGCCAGCAATAATCGCCATTCATGGGCAGGCGGGTCGGTTGACACTACTACTGGTCAATACACGATGAAAGTCGCTGCCGGTTCTTGGTTTATGAGCTTTTGGGTGGATTATAATTCTGGCTACGCGTCTCAGCTGATGGACGACAATAAAGTGACGATTGCGTCCGGTCAAACCATTGTCAAGGACATTACTTTGCGTAAAATTGACTCGCGCATTACAGGTTCAGTTAAAAAATACGATGATACTGGTATGGAAAATATACCGGTGAGCTTTGACACTCGTAGCGGAAAAAAGAAAGATAACGGCAATAAAATGATGTGGTATTATGCCAACACTGCCTGGACTGACGCAGAAGGAAATTTTTCAATGAACGTGCCGGCTGGAACCTATTATGTCAATGCTTCAATGCCATACTGGCAGGCGTCTTCGCAAAGTTTGATTAACCCGGAGGAACAGCAAAAAACGGTTGATGCCCCTAACCCAGCTACTGCCAATTTAGTCTTTCGCCAGGTAGATTCGCAGATTTCTGGCACGGTAACTTTGGATGGCGCCACTACCAGCGCTTATGTTTGGGCATGGGCAGAAAAAGGCGGAGGCTCGGATGCCACAGCTGGCGCGGACGGAACTTATAGTGTGAACGCGACCAAAAATGATATTTGGCATATTGGCGCGGTCAAAGAAAACGATCAGACGGTTTATATGAGCAGTGAGTATTTGGTAGAAACAGAAGGCAATGCCACCAACACGCAAAATATATCTTTAACTGCCCAAAATTGGCCATTGCCTGATTCGATTTCTTCGACTTTTGATCCGACCAAGCTTAAAACTATTTCACTGTCAGACGGCACGGTGATTAGTATTCCAGCTAACGCTTGCGTGACAGATGCGGATAATCCGCCGGCAACCGTTACTTTTACTGCCACGCCCAGCGCCACTTTACCTTCGCAAAAAGGCGATAAACCGCTCTGGTATGGTTATGATTTTTCTGTGACCGAACCAGATGGCACGCAAGTGATCACATTCAATTCCGATATAACTATTTCATTTCCTTTCACAGACGCTATCTTGACTGATAAAGGGTTGACCGAGGACGATTTGACTTTGAAATACTACAACGAAACAACCGGCGAGTGGGAGCAAGTAGCAACAATCGCTATTGACAGAGACAATAACACAGTGACAATTTCAATTGATCACTTTACTGTTTTTGCTATTACCACCGATGTGGCGGATACGACCGCGCCTTCTGCTCCGACTGGCATTACTGCCACCGCCGGGTCGCATAAAGCCACCCTTGCTTGGACCAATCCATCTGACGCTGATTTTGCGGGAATTAAAATTTATCGCTCCACCACTTCGGGCGCACTGGGCGATTTGGTTGTGTCAACTGTATCAGACACCACCGCGTCTTATGAAAATACCACTTTGACAGCTGGCACAACTTATTATTATACTGTTCGCTCGTATGACACGACTGGCAATATTTCCCAAAATGCGACTCAGGTTTTTACCACTCCAACCGACGGCGCTAGCGCTAGCACAAGTAGCGTAACCGCGTTACCAGAAACAGGATCAAGCAGTCAGATACCAGACGCCAGAATTCGGAATTATATAAAATTACAAATGGAAAAAATTAGCGAGCTAGTCGGGCTTTGACAGGTTGCAAATTCACCGAGTAATTTGGTATAATACAATTATGAATTTACAGGATAAGATTCAATTTTGGGAAAATGGCGCCAAAGAGGATTTTGAATTTGCGGAAAAATTGTTAAAAGATAAAAATTATCTTTGGTCATTATTCATCATTCAGTTATCATTGGAAAAAGCGCTTAAAGCCAGAGTTTTAGAGAAAACCAAAAAAGAATCCCCAAAAATTCACGATCTGGTTAGGCTCTCACTTATTGCTGGTCTACATACAACCAAAGAGCAAAAAAGAGAGATGGAAATCGTTACGGGATTTAACATAGAGGCTCGTTATACTGATTACAAGCAAGGGCTTAAACAAAAAGCAACATTTAATTATGCAAAAAGATATTTTAATAAGAGTAAGGAGTATCTAAAATGGTTTTTAAAGAAAAATTAAATAGCAGAGAAGTTAGAGAAGTTGGCGAGGCATATAAACAAGCTTTAAAAAAATACGGTATTAAAGTTGAAAAATTGATTCTTTTTGGATCATATGCCAGAAAAAATGAACTTCCGTGGAGCGATGTTGATTTTGCGGTGATATCGTCCGATTTTGGAAAAGATAATTCTTTTGATGAATTAACGCAAGCCAACATTATCGCTAACGAAATTTCCCCTATGATAGAAGCCCATCCAGCTACCCCCCAGGAATTTAAAAATGGAGATTCTCCATGGCTGGCTGAAGCTAAAAAATATGGCAAGGAAATTCAATTTTTAAAATAAAAGGATAACAAAAAAATGCAACATAGATCTTTCCAAAAAAATAACGCGGGGAGTGTCGGGCTGGTGGTTTTAGTGATTGTTTTGTCAGTGGTGATTTTGGGCGGAGCAGTGGGAGGAGCGTGATATTATATGAAATCTTAAAATGCAAATAACAAATCACAAACAAATTCCCATAACCAAAATTCAAACACTGCAAATGTCATTCTGACCGAAGCGGAGGAATCCCTTTCTGATGAAACTGGGGCAGACACCGCTACTCCCGACCCGACCGCTGACTGGAAAACTTACACCAATGATGAGTATGGGTTTAGTTTCAAGTATCCGGAAGAGTTCAGCCCTGTGCAGGGGAAAGAGGTAGCCGGAGAACCAAACTCCCCGATTTTTCTAGATTATTATGAGATTAGTTTTGCTAAGCCTGACCAAAATAATTTGATAAATTATTTATCCGTTGCAAAAAAAGAAAATATTACCAAAATTAAAGAAAATGAGACGGGGTATATTTTAAATGATGATGTTAATGTGCTTGACAAGATTTACCAACAAAATAGCATTTCAGGTGTTGATATGACCAAACCTATATATCCGATGTCGCTTGGAGCAGTGATTAACCCGCATACAAGTGTTAGGTATTTAGAAAATAAAGACAAAACCGTTAAGGGAATTGGATATTTATGTGTGATCGGACAAGAAATTGGTGGAGGGCAATATTACGTAACAGTAATGTATGATAAAATAAATTTATATGTTGGGCTATATAGTTTGAAAAATTTGGCAGATGTAAAATTAGATAAACAGCTAAATGACTACCTAGACCAAAAAATTTATATCCAAAATCCGAAACAATCCGATATAGATGGATATTTTATAAAGCAAAAAGAAATACTTGATACTATTAGAAATTCAAATACAGATGCCGCACATTTAATTAAAAAAGTTGATTTATTAGCAGAAAATATCACATCATAAGGTTTTTATTATGTTTACGGGTTTAGAGATGATGACTGAAATTAAATAGAAAGAATTATCGACTGGCTTCTCTCTGTTTTTTGCTTTACTTCAAAGCGGATATCTCAAATTTATCCAATAAAATGTTTAGAAATTTAATCATTGTTAGTTATTTTGCATTTTGCATTTGACTGAGCAGAAAGCGAGGGAATATGTGTCTTGGCACACCAATGAAAATAATTAGGATTAAAGGAAAAACCGCCACGGTTCACTCACATGGTCACAAGCATAAAGTGGACACGGCGCTACTTGAAAACCCGAAAATCGGCGATTGGATTTTGGCGCACGGTAATCTGGCGATCCAGACGCTTGACAAAAAATCAGCTAATGAGATAATTAAAATTCAAAAGGAGGCTCATCTTGCGTAAAACAAATGGTTTATATTTTGCCATAGCTACTGCGGTTATTTCTGGGTTTTCGATTTGGCTTAATAGCTATGTGGTTAAATTTTCTGACGCTACGGTTTTTACCAGTTCAAAAAATTTGCTGGTAGCAATTTTTCTAACCAGCATTTTAATCGGCACAAAAAATTTCGTTAAACTTAAAAATTTAACAGCAAGGGACTGGTTTTATCTAATTTCAATTGGGCTAATCGGTGGATCAATTCCGTTTGTATTGTTTTTTAAAGGCATCGCGCTTACTAGCGCAGGGACAGCTGGTTTTATCCATAAAACGATGTTTATTTGGGTGGCAATCGGCGCGATAATTTTTCTTAAAGAAAAAATTACCGTATGGTTTGTCGCAGGGTTTATTTTGCTTATTGGCGGAAATTTGATTTTATTTAAAGCGCCAGCAAATTTTTTGGGAAATGGGCAACAGCTTATTTGGCTTGCGGTCGCATTTTGGACTATAGAAAATATTTTAGTTAAAAAATTTTTCTTGGCTAAAAAACAAATTTCGTCTATTGTCGCTAGCTGGGGTCGGATGTTTTTCGGCGCAATTTTTATGCTTTTGTATTTAGGATTTTTGGGCAAGGCGGGCGATATGGGTGAATTTAACGCCAGCCAAATGTGGTGGATATTAATCACTTCAGTTTTGCTTTTGGGCTATGTTTTGACTTGGTATGAAGCAGTTAGACGCGCGCCGGTCCATATCGTTGCCGCAATTTTAGTTTTGGGCTCACCCATCACCACACTTATAGCCTCAATCCAAAAAGGTCAAATTGCATTTCGTGATTTAGTTGTGATCGCAATATTTTTCTTGGCAGGAGTGTTTATTTTCAAGTCATTTGGAAATATGAAAAATTTTCAAAATAAAGTTCTCTTAAAAGATAATTAGATTATTTCCGTAAATTTTGTATTTATAAATCTTTGAAATATCAAATGGACGGTTCACTTTACCATCTTCGTTTTGGTTTTCCGCCCAATCATTTTCATTATTGCGGACCGCGTGATTCACGCGCTATTTTGGATTATTTGAAAGCTGGGAAAACTGACGAGGGCTTGCGGCAATTGCTTGAAAAATTTCGCGGGGCTGTGCCGTATCTGAAATTTATCGCTCAGGAAAACAAAATCAAGGATCCATTTGACAGGCGAGTAGTAGAGGCATACTGGGTTGGCAATGATTTACTTAAAAATTGTAATTTGCAAAGATTTTATAATGAGTTGGAAAATCGTTTTCACACATTGGTCTCAAAAAAAACATTGGTTGAAATGTTGGGAAATGTGCCCCTTGGCAGCCGTCCTCATCATTCGTTCCATGTAATTCATATTTTTTCTCAAACTGGCGGAATGTTAAAAATGTTTCAGCCGTCGTTAACTCTGATGAATAATTGCTTAATTCGTCCCGGAAAAATTAAATTAAAAATCAAGAATAAAGAATTAAAAATCAAAACTCAAAAATTAAAAATAGTAAATCATAGTATAAAGTTCGTGCCGAGTATAGAAACAGCGCGCGTTTTAGATAGTACTAAATTTAAAAAAGGCGATCTTGTTGCTATTCATTGGGGTTGGATATGCGACAAGATTTCTTCTAGCCAACAAATACAACTCAATTTTTGGAACAATCAGAGCTTAAAATTATTTTCTTAATTTTTACTTCTTTTTTTATTTCCAACCCCTGTGGTTGGGGGGTAGAGATATTCAATTTTAATGCACGCTACAAGTGATGCAGGGGTCATAGGCGCGGACAAGCATTTCTATTTGGTGATAAATTTCCGACTCGTTAGCGTCAGAGTGTTCAACAATAAAATTTGCGTCCTCTTCTATATGGGCTAAATTTTGTACAGTTGGTGTGATAATATTGATGTCGGTCGCATTGCCTCGGCTATCAAATGTGTAGTCATGATAAAGTATTCCGCGCGGGGCTTCCATCACGCCCACTCCACGACCGGCGCGCGTTTTAAATCCAACCATTGGTTTTTCAAGACCATTTTTCAAAGCAAAATCGCAAATGTTGATGGCTTTTTCCGTATAATGCAAAACCTCCAGCGCTTGAGCAAGATTGTTATAATACGGATTAAATCTCAGAGTATCAAGGTTAATTTTATTTAAGTATTGGCTGGCAAGAGGAGTGAGGCGATTGCCAAATAACAGCACGCGCGCCAGCGACCCAACCATAAAACCTTGTTTAAAATGCTGGGCGAATTTGGCGGTCGAGTAGGGGACTACCAGCTCTTTAATTTCTTTGATGTAATTTTTAATTTCAAAATTTGAGTTTCGGCTGGACGAAATTTTAGAAAAAGAATAAATAGGGAATTCGTCAGCTAATTTTGGCTCTGCGGATAAATATTCGCACGGATTATAGAGCGCGGGATATTTTAAACTCAGGGCTAAATTTACCAAGCCTTCAGCATCGTCAATAATATTTTGAAGCTGGATTTTTATTTCACGAATTACTTCTATTTTAGGAAACTTGAAAAATCCGCCAGCAGTAATAGTTACTGGATGAACTGGTCGTCCGCCGATTGCTTTGGCAATAAAATCCGCGGTTTTTTTAATTTTTAGCGCCATATTAAAATACTTGGGGTGTTTTTGGTAAATTTCCGTTCCCCTATCCACCCCCAAATAATCAGGCAAAGATAAAAATATCAAATGCAAAATATGCGACTCAAGCATTTGGCTACACATCATCAACTCGCGCATAATTTGGCTGGAATGACTGACTTGAATGCGAAACGTCTCTTCAACCGCCTTAACCGAAGCAAGCGCGTGAACAATCGGGCAAACTCCGCAAATTCTCGGAGTTATCCAGTATGTTTGTTCGTAACTTTTGCCGATGAGCATTTCTTCAAACAGGCGCTCCCCTTCCAAGATATTAAGCTCGACCTTTTTGGCTTTAAAATTAATGTTAAGCGAGCCGTGCCCTTCTATTTTCGCGATCATACTATTTTGAATTGGTTTTTTCATTTATCATTTTTCACTTTAAATTTTTATATTCATCGGTGGCGGATAAAAAAACCGAAACATATTTTTTCATTTCGTCATGGGTCATAAATTGACTGAGCGTTTTTTTTAAAGAAGTCCAGTTAGCTCCACTTACATTTCCTCGGCATCCATAGCAACCAGTTCCGCCACGAACACAGACTGCGTCGCATCCAGCTTGCGACACAGGACCAAGGCACGGCTTTTGATTTAACAGTCGGCACTCAGGTCCTTTTAGTTTGCATTCCATACAGACCGGGTAGGGAAATGGCGCGGGCATTTTCCCAGCCAAAAGGTCAGTAAGCGATCGCAAAATATCTGCTTTATCTGCTGGGCAACCGTGGATTAAGTAGTCAACCGGCACATAGTTGGCAAGTGGCAAACTATCAAGCCCGCGCGGTTTATAATTCTCGCTGTAAATTTTTTTGTACATCGCGTTTCGTTGTTTTTTGCTGACAATCGCTGGAATTCCGCCAAGCGTGGCGCAAGCGCCAAGCCCAACCAAAACCTTTGATTTAGCGCGCAGTTCCTTTAATAATTTTTGCTCCAATAAAGTGATCGGCGTGCCTTCGATTATACAAACATCAAACGGTCCGGGGTGATTGTGCTCTTGCCCTAAACGCCAATTGACAATCTCCACTCTTTTTTCTAATTGCAAAAAGTCTTCAAGCAGCGATACGAGTTGGACCTCGCACCCTTCGCAATCCGTGAAATCGTAAATAGCTATTGTTGGCTTTAATAATTTTGTATTTTGAATTGTCATTTTGAGATTTGAGATTTGTATTTTGAAATTTCAATCATGACTATCTTTAATTTGATTATAGCTAAAAACTGGTCCGTTAGTGCAAACATAAAATTTTCCACAAGTGCAGTGCTGACATTTGCCAATTCCGCAGGACATTTTTCGTTCTTCGGAAACCATAATTCGTTGCTCTGCCACGCCAAGCTCGCACAAAATTTTTGCCGAAGCTCGAGACATCGGTCCGGGTCCGCACATCGCGCCGTAGGTTATTTCTGGGTCAAAAGATAAATTTTTCAAATGGTCGGAGACATAGCCGATTCGTCCGCGCCAACCAGGGTGTTTTTTATCAATCGTTAGCACCACATCTATTTTATGTTTTCTCCAATAGGTAAATTTTTCACGCAGGGCAAACTGTTTAGGATCGGACGCGCCATAGACTAAAAATACTTTTCCAAATTCTCGCCGTCTCTGCACGATATATTCCATTAGCGACGCAATGGGCGGAATTCCGCAGCCGCCCGCGATCGCCACAATATCCGCGCCCTTCATTTTTTTTAGCGGAAAACCATTGCCATACGGTCCGCGAATCGTGATGGTATCGCCTATTTTTATGCGGTGCAGGGCGCTGGTCACTTGTCCGCCAGTATTGCGGACAACAATCGCTTGTTGTTGTGTTTCAAAGGGATTGTTAGCCAGTCCAAAAGGCGCTTCCCCCACCCCCCAAATTCCAGCCAGGACAAATTGACCAGGGGTAAACATTAGAGATTTTCGCAATGAAATTCTTTTAGGTGAGACTCGATAAGTTAGCTGGACGATATTTGGCGTCAAGCTTTCAATTTTTTTCACTTTGACTGATTGTGGTAAGTATGGATTTAGCATAACAAATTATTTTAAATCTGAAATTAGATTTTCAAAACCAGCGGTATTCACCCAATAATTATCAGGATTGTTATTCAGGTATTGTTTTATCTCTTTTCTTTGGGTGGTTATTTTATCGCCGTGTCCATTTACACCCAACAAGACATTGGAATATTTGCCATCTAAAAAAGAAATATAGGAAATTCCATTTTTTTCGGCAAGTCCTAAAATTTCAATTAGTTCTGAAATTTGTTTATCTTGACCACCGCCAGCAGTGTTTAGATGCTTGGCTTCGCAAAGTAAAATTTTACCTTTCGCTTTAATAATTAAATCAAGTGTTTTGTTTTGTTTTTTAGTATTTATTTTTACATCCAAGTTTTCGCGGACATTTTTTAGGCTGAATTTTTTGGAAAATTTTACCACGCAGTAATCAGCATTGAAAAAATTGTTCCAGTCATAAACTTCTTTAAATCCCTGTTTTTTCAAAATATAAATTAGCTTGTTTTCTCCGCACTTTCCTTTTTTTCTTGATGAATTTGTGTCCAATATCGCTTGCACCCATTCTTCTGGCACCATTTCGTTTAATACTCTTTTGGCAAAATATCTTTCGGTAATTTTTTTAAGTAAATTCATTTCATTTTTAAATTTATTCATAGTATTGTCGCAAGCATTTATAAAACAAGTAAATTCAGAGCAATTTGAATATTTACCAATGATTTGCGATAACTCCAAAAAATATTTATCTATCACTACTGGTTTTTCTTTTTTACTTTGCAATGTTCTAATGGTGATTAGAATATTTTTTATTTCTTTGGTATTTTTTATATATTTGTTTAAATCTGGATACTTGTTATCAAATACATAAAAATCATCAAGCAATTTTTCTTGATTATTTTTTGATATTTCAAAATAATACAGGTTGTTTTGAATTTTTTTCATAATAAATAAAATTTAAAAATTTATAAGTTAAACTAAATGATATCCTTTTTCGATTATTATCTCTGAAATTGGTTAGAAAAAATGAAAGATATTTTTCGCGGTTAATAGCCAGCTCGTCGTTGAATCTGTTCATTAAATCTATTTGCTCATTCACAGATACCTCTTTTTTGAAAATCAAATGAGCCATATTTCGTGAGGTGTTTTTCCCGACAAGACCAGCAATTTTATATTTCCTTATATCCTCAAGCTGAATTTTCTTACCATTTTTATTATCAATCGCTCTTAAAAATAAAATATTTTTTGCGAGTAGTGTCTTAATATCGTTGCTTATTTTTAGTATTTTTTTCTCTTTAATGTTTTGTAGTGCGATTTCTATTTCGTATTCTCCAGATCGTAAGTAATCCTCGGTCAGACGGAAAACGCCCAAATTATTTTTGACATTTTTTATTTTATAAATGAATTCTCCGCCAAATTGCCAGCCGAATTTTTTTTCAAGCGTTAATTTTATTTTTTTGTTTTCAGGATAAATTGTTGTGTCTACAATATTTATATCTGATATTTTTCGTTTTTTCTTAAAATAAAATGAAATTACATTGTAAGTAGTATCATCAAAAACCCGTTCCGAGAAAATATTTAGTTTTATAATTTTAAATTGCGTGAAAAATAATTCTCGGATTTTTTTTGAATTTTCAGCGCACAAAAAGTTTAACGGCACAATGATTATCCCCTCATCGCAATTTAAAATAGAATAAATTGAAGCTTGATATAAATCTTCAAAGTTAGAATTTTTTCCCGAAAAAAATTTTTCTTTTATTTTTTTTGTCGCTTTATTTTTATGTAAGTAAGGCGGATTGGTACAAATAAATTTATAATCTTTGGGTGAGTTTATTGAATCGTTGAAAAAAACATTTTTTCCGTCAATATAATTTTTGTCGTAATCATAACCTATCATTTTTTTACATTTGTTATTTTTTACCCAATTCAATAGATCCTGGTTTCCGGCAAAAGGATCCGAAACTTCTTTGCCATCAATATAGTTTTCAAAACCTTGCAAAATATAATCGCAGTTAGTAGTAAAAAATTGTCCTAATTTGCGTTTTTTTGTAATTGTATTCATATCACTTTCTGTTCTTTGGCTAATCGCTCAATAATTTTTCTAAAATCTATTTTGGCTGGGCAAAAATCCGTGCATCTGTGACATCCGATGCAATCAATTTTCCCTCGTTCTTTTACCGCGCGGACGAATTTGTGATAATACCAATTGTAAAGCCGTTTGCCGGGAGCAGGGCGAAAATTATATCCGCCAGAAATTTCCGAAAATTTCGCCAATGTGCAGGCGTCCCAATATCGACATCTTTTACATTTATCGCCCGAGGCAGAGATGGTGTCTTTGGTGCTAAAACAATAACACAGCGGGCAGACATAGGTGCAAATTCCGCAGTTAAGGCAAATTTTTTCCAGATCTTGCCATACTTTTGATTTTTTAGAATTTTCAATAATTTGACTTACTTTTAATGGATCGGATAAAATTTGGTCAAAATGACGATTGGTTTGTTTGGGCTGAGGCGCTAAATCAGTCTCAGTAAATATCTTTTGTTTGATAATTTTTTGCGCTAGTATAGAGCGTGGATGGATCTCCACCAAATAAGAATCTTTGTGATGAAAATGCAAAAACAGATCAAATACCAGCGGATAATATGCCAAAGTATCTGAAAAGTATTTATTGTTAGTTGGCTCAATGCCAATTATGACCGAACCCTGCCTCCGTTTTTGCCAATAATAATCTTGGGGCGGGGTGGAGAAAATTTCGTCCAGTCGCTGGAGACCGATGAGATCCACCGGGTGCGCGCCGACAACTGCTACTGGCTTTATTTTTGGCTCAACTGCTTTGCCTTTTTTCACATTAAATAAAATTTCTTTATGCGGGAAGAAAATTTGTTTAGGACCAAGCTGAATTTTTCCATATTCAAGCTGGGGTTTGTCGCCGAGTTTAATTGGCGTAAATTGTAATGCGCCACCGTCTTTTGTCGGCGCCCATACTACAAAATTCCTTGCCAGATATGCAATCAGCGCCCCAATATCCTGTTTTTTTAACCGATAGAATTGTCCTTTTATTGGTCCCTCCATATAAAATTATTGTAGCACAATGTTTGGATAATTCAAAATACATCGTCTTGCAAAAATATTGAGAAAAACAGTGGTTTGAGGTATAATTTATTTATGGTCAATAAACGAAAAAAAGTTGCGCTGTCAGCCGGGGGGACAGCTGGGCATATCAATCCGCTTTTGGAGGTTGCCAAGGTTTTGCAAGAGCAAGATATTGAGCTTTTATATCTCGGCACCAGCGGAATTGAAAAACAGCTGGTTGGCAAAACAATTAAATTTCAAACGATTTTGGCTGGAAAATTGCATCGGCATATTAGTTTAGCTACGATTTTGAATTTGGCAAAACTCAAAATCGGAATTTTTCAAGCAATTTGGCATTTGAAAAAGTTTAAGCCGGATGTTGTTTTTGCCAAAGGCGGGTTCGTAAGTTTGCCGGTAGTTTTAGCCAGTAAAATTTTGAGAATTCCACTGGTTGCGCATGAGTCAGATGCTGAAATCGGTTTGAGCAATAAAATCGCATTGAAATTTTGCCAGAAAATATGCTTAGGGTTTCCGCTAGAAAATTATACGGGGATAAATTTAGCCAAAGCGGTTTTTACCGGCACGCCAGTGAACCCGCTTATCCATCATACTAAAGTTGACTATAGATATTTTGGTTTTGATGCAAAAAAACAAGTGATTTTTATCACTGGAGGGTCGCAAGGCGCTCAAACATTAAATGAAAAAATTGCCCAAATTTTGCCTGAACTTTTGGAAAATTACCAAATTATTTTTCAAACCGGGGCGCACAAGCCGGACTACAAAGCAGGAAAAAATGATTTTTGGCAAAAAGAATTTTTAGATGACGCGCAGATGGCTAAAGCATATGCAACAGCTGATTTAATAATTAGTCGCGCGGGCGCCAGTACATTAGCGGAAATTTCCGCGTCGGGAAAGCCAGCGATATTAATTCCTTTGCCGTGGTCAGCCCAAAATCATCAAGTAAAAAATGCCAGAATTATCGAAAAAGCAGGCGCGGTGGTTGTTCTAGACCAAAAAAATACTTCACCAGAAAAAATTGCGATCACAATAAATAATATTTTAGACAATAAAATAAAAATCAAAGCTATGGCACAAGCGGTCAGCCAATTTTACGAGCCACAAAGCGCGCGTAAAATTGCCAATGAAATTTCAAAATTATTATGAAAATTTTTTTTGTCGGGATTAAAGGCGTGGGGATGTCGGGCTTGGCGGTAATTGCCAAGCAGCAAGGTTTTGAAGTGTCGGGGTGCGACAGCGCGGAAGTTTTTATCACGGATAAAATTTTGTCCCAGCATCACATTAAAGTTAAAACGGGTTTTGATCGTGAAATAAAAGATGTTGATTTGGTTATTTACACTGGCGCGCATCAAGGAAAAAATAATCCCGCGGTTTTGTCTGCGATCGCTAATAAAATTAGAGTGCTAAATTACGCCCAAGGATTACGGGAATTGGCTGGGCTAAAAAAAATAATTGCGGTGGCGGGCACGCACGGAAAAACTACCACCACAGCGATGATCGCCAAAGCGCTAACAGATGCCGGGCTTGATCCCGGTTATTTGATCGGCACTGGCAATGTGCCAGATCTTGGTGGCAACGGGCATTGGGGCAGGGGTGATTATTTTGTGGCAGAAGCGGACGAATATGTGGCTGATCCAACCGATCCCAGGTCAAGACCAAAGTTTTTATATTTAAATCCTTATGTTGGCTTGGTCCTGTCAACCGAATACGATCACCCCGATGTTTTCAAAACTCCAAAGCTCTACCAAAATGCTTACAAAAAATTTGTCAAACGGATTTTGCCTCAGGGCTTGGCAATTATAAGAGGCGATGAAAAAAGCGCGCGGAAAATTATCAAATCAGCTGAAAGTAAAACCAAAGTTAAAAAGATATTTTTTAATCAGATCGTGCCGGGAATTAATTTAAAAATTTCTGGGCAATATAACTTATTTAATGCTAACGCTACTTTTTACGCTTGCCGATTTTTGGGCGTTAATCCCCAGCTGATTAAAAAAAGTCTGAATAGTTTTTCCGGACTCGAGCGACGGATGGAATTGAAATTTAATGGCAAAACAAATGGAGTAAAAATTTACGATGATTATGCGCATCATCCGACCGAAATTAAAGAAGCGCTGAAAAATTTGCGATCGCAATATAACAATCATCGAATTATTGTCGTTTTTCAATCGCATACCGTAAGCCGGACCAAAGTGCTTTTAGCCGACTTTGCTCAAAGTTTTAAAGACGTGGATACGGTGATTGTCGCGCCGATTTTTTTAAGCGCTAGAGAGGCAAAGTCGGATTTTACTGAAATAGATCTAGCCTGCGAAATTCAAAAGTTTCATAAAAATTGTATAAGTTTTTCCAGTCAAAGCGAAATTATTGATTTTTTACAAAAACAAGTCCATGATGGAGATATAATTATTACTATGGGCGCTGGCGATATATATAAGTTAATCTCAAATCTCAAAATTTAAATTTCAAAATGAAAAACCAAAACTCAAAAATAGAATCTGTATTACAGGAAAAATTAGGCGGAAAAGTTTTACTAGGCGAGTCGCTCAAATATTACACTACGATGAAAGTTGGCGGCGTGGCAAAATTTTTATACAAAGCCAAGGATTCCGGACAAGTGCTTCGGGCGATCAAAGTAGCTTTGGATTTAAAATTGTCATATTTTATTTTGGGTAAAGGCGGAAATGTGATTTTTTCCGATGATGGATTTGAAGGGTTAATGATTGTCAATCAAGCCAGCAAAGTATCATTTTTTGAAGATAAAGCTGAAGTGTGGGCAGAGAGCGGAATTACTAACGGAGAGCTGGTGATGAAAGCAGCGGAAAAGGGGTTTGGCGGAATAGAATTTTTAGCCACAATTCCCGGTACGCTTGGCGGCGCGCTGTATGGCAACGTTGGCGCGTATGGCTGGGAAATTGGCAGTTTTGTGAAAAGCATCAGCTTGCTTATTTTGCCAGACAAAGGTAAGGAAGTGAAAGTCGTCAAAAAGCCGGGCAGTTTTTTAAAACCGCTTTACCGAAGCACAATACTCAAAAGATTAAACGCGAAAATTATTGCCCAAGGAAAAGGGATTTCATGGGGCTCTTTTCATCCGATTATTTTATCCGCCACTTTGCAACTTCAGCGAAAAAAGCCAGAGCAAATCGCGCGTGAAATCGGGAAGCTGATTGAAATGAGGCGAAAACGACAGCCACAAGGAATCATCAGTTCTGGTTCAACTTTTAAAAATCCGCTGGGTAGATCATCAAAAATAGATGAGGTTTATAAAGATATAAAAAAAACTGCGTCCTATATGCTTGACAATGTTGGAGCAAAAAAAATAAAAGTTGGGGACGCGCGCGTGAGCGATCGGCATGCTAATTTTTTCACTCACAGTGGAAAGGCGACAGCGCAAAATATCAAAGATTTGGTGCAAGAATTGCAAAAGCGAGTTTATGAGAGATACGAAGTTAAGCTCGATCCAGAGATTGAATTTGTGGGAAAATTTAAGTAGAATAAAAATACATACTAATTTGCAATTCACAATTTCCAATTTTCATTCAATGCTCAATTTTTAAATATTTGGACATTTAAACAATGAAAATTGATTGTAAATTAAGAATTGAAAATTAGCTATATATCAGCATAAAAGCGGAGGGGAAAATGTCAAAAATTGCAAAAATAACAGGGCAGAAAATTGTGAATTGTTTGGGCGATAATACGATCGAAGTGCTGGTTGAGCTTGATAATGGATTGTCCGAAAGAGCGTCAGTTCCAACCGGCGCTCTCAGAGGTAAATACGAAGCGGTAAGTGTTCATGACCTTGATAAAGCGATCCAAAATATCGCTACAGTGATAACTGAAAATTTGCGCGGGAGAGATCCGGTTGACCAAAGTGAGGTGGATAAAATTTTAATCGCGCTTGACAATACTCCCAACAAATCGAATCTTGGCGCTAACACATTGCTTGGTGTTTCATTGGCAGTGGCGCGAGTGGCGTCTTTATCCGAGGGAATTCAACTCTATCAGCATATTGCTAATTTATTTGGTCAAAAAAACCCGATTAAACGTCTGCCAGACCCGATGCTCAACTTAATCAATGGCGGAGCGCACGCTGACAACAATTTGAGTTTTCAGGATTTTATGATTGTGCCGGTTGGCGAGAATCTTGATTTTGCCGGAAAATTAGAAAAAGGGGTAAAAATTTTTCACACGCTCAAAGAGCTCCTACATAATATGGGGCAAAAAGTCAATGTTGGCGACGAGGGCGGATTTGCGCCCGAGCTATATTCCAACGAAGAGGCGATGGAACTTTTGGTTTCAGCTATAACCAAAAGTGGCTATATACCAAAAGAAGAAGTGTCGATCGCTATTGATGTGGCAGCTGATGGAATTCCGGATTTATCTATCGCTACTTATCCGCAAACACCTTTTGAGTATTATGAAAAAATTGTTAAAAATTACCCTATTAAAATTCTGGAAGATCCGTACAAACAAGACGATTGGACTAGCTGGGCGACGTTAAATCAAAAATTAGGCGCTATGATTTCAATTGTGGGAGACGATCTGTTTGCCACCAATTTAACGCGGCTTGAAAAGGGGATTGAAATAAAAGTGGCAAATTCAATCAGCGTCAAACCAAATCAAATCGGCACATTGAGCGAAACACTAAATGTAATTCGCAAAGCGCAAGAAGCAAATTTTGAAGTTCAAATTTCGCACCGGGCGGGAGAAACGGAAGATACTTTTATTGCTGATTTGGCAGTGGCTACTCAGGCAAAATACATAAAAGCTGGCGCGCCGAATCGGGGCGAGCGAGTTGCCAAATATGATCAATTATTGAGAATTGAAAAAGAGCTCAAGGGAGATTAGAATTTACACGACTTATGTAACATTTCCTCTTCGTCATTTTCGTGAAAACGGAAATCCAGACCAACTGGATCCCCAGTCAAGCTGGGGATGACAAAGAATGTGTCATTC
>PFTZ01000115.1:2836-3324 GCA_002789815.1 Candidatus Berkelbacteria bacterium CG_4_9_14_3_um_filter_39_23 | reverse complement strand
AGCATAACAACAAAGAATCCGACGGGGCAAGCCCCGCGGTATTCTTTATTTTGCTATTTGAAATGGCTTCATCCTGTGGCAAACCACAGAGTATTCAGCCGTCTTGAAATAAGCGGAAATTTTGCGTAAGTTATGTAATCAATATAATCAATGAAATTAAAATTAATCCAATTTTTTCTGATAATCGGGTTAATCCTAGGGGGTGCGGGAGTTTTTTATTATTACTACCCACAAATTTGGGGGGAAGTTTTTTATCCCCTTGAATACAAAGATGAAATTTTAAAAGCGTCAGAGGAAAACAATTTGCCGAGAAATTTTATTTGCGCGGTAATTTTTACTGAATCGCATTTTAATCTCAACGCCAAGTCAAGCGCAGGCGCGAGCGGTTTGATGCAACTGATGCCCGGCACCGCGCGTGGCGTGGCAGCGCGTATTGGGATGACGGATTATACTGATGCTAAAATTTTTGACCCAGCGGTGAACATCCG
>PFTZ01000115.1:0-2824 GCA_002789815.1 Candidatus Berkelbacteria bacterium CG_4_9_14_3_um_filter_39_23 | reverse complement strand
ACGCTGGTCCGGCGTATTCGGGCAGATTTGTTCAAGACGGAAATCGCAATGCTATTCCGCGCGAAACAGATGGGTTCATTAGAAAAGTGCGCGCGTCGTGGGAAGCGTATGATCGGATTTATGGCTCCGAGTGGCAGGGTCCAATGAAATCAGTCCAAAAAACCGAATCAGAAACATTTATTGAAAAGATAGATATTTTCAATCTTTTGGATTTGTTGAAGAAATAATCTTGCGCGGATACATAGATAACGTAGATACCACCAATTATTAAGATTTAATTATGACTTCACAGGAAATCAAACAACAATTTATTCAGTTTTTTGAGTTGAAGGGGCACAAGGTGCTTCTGCCTGCTTCTTTATTGCCAGAAAATGACCCGTCTGTTTTGTTTACCACCGCTGGTATGCAACAGTTTAAGCGGTTTTATGTTTATCCAAGCGAAGCGCCAAGTACTCGGGTGGTTACGATTCAACCCTGTATCAGGACTTCGGATATTGACGAAGTGGGCGACGCCACTCACCTGACATTTTTTGAAATGATGGGTAATTTTTCCTTCGGCTATCCTGACAAAAAAGATTCGTATTTTAAAAAAGAGGCGATTTGTTGGGCATGGGAATTTTTAACGGAAGAATTGAAAGTTGAAAAAGATCGCCTGTCAGCCACTTATTTCAAGGGCGGAAAAGGGATTAAAAAAGACATTGAATCCCTGAATATATTAAAAACTATTCCCGGACTTAGAAAGATTAAAAAGCAAGGCTGGGACGATAATTTCTGGTCGCTGGGGCGGGAAGGCAGTCCGGCTGGTCCAACGGTTGAATTTTATATTGACGGGGTAGAAATCTGGAATTTAGTCTTTAACGAATATATTTTTAAAAACGGTCGCTATCAGTCAAGCGAGTGTAAAGGCGTTGACACAGGTATGGGGCTGGAGCGGTTGATAATGGTTTTGCGGGAAAGGAAAGATGTTTTTGAGACGGAGGTATATAATAATCTCAAATCTCAAATCTCAAATCTCAAAATCACATCTCAAAATTTAAAATTGGTAAATGGAACAAAAAACCAAAGAATAATTTTAGACCACAAGCGCGCGGCTGAAGCGTTGGCTGGCGAGGGGCTGATGCCGTCCAATAAAGAACAGGGTTTTATTTTACGTCGTTTGATCAGGCGCTTGATTATCATTTTGAAAAAATACGGATTACAGATTGATAGTATCACTCAAAATCAAACCATTCTCGCTGAAGCCAAAAAATTTAGCTTGACGCTTGAGCGTGGTTTGCGTCAGCTTGAATTGTTAATAAAAAATAAAAAAATTAGTGGTGGGCAGGCGTTTGATCTATTTCAAAGTTATGGTTTTCCTTTTGAGCTAACTAGAGAATTGGCATCGGAAAAAGGCATTTTGATTGATGAAGCAAAATTTCAAAAAGAATTTACTCGACATCAAAAAATTTCACGCGCGAGCCAGGCTAAATTTAAGGGTGGATTGGCGACTGGCGGAGAGATTGAGACGCGCTATCACACTGCCAATCATTTGCTACTCGCGGTTTTAAGGCAGGTTTTGGGCGGGCATATTCAGCAAAAAGGGTCAAACATTACCAGCGAACGGTTGCGGTTTGACTTTTCGCATCCGCAAAAAATGACGGCAGATGAAATCAAAAAAACAGAGGAGCTGGTGAACGAAAAAATCCAAGACGGGCTGGAAGTTAATATGAAAGAGATGGCTTTGGTGGATGCTCGAGCCAGCGGAGCAACGGGCGTATTTGACGATCGCTATGGCGATAAAGTAAAAGTTTATACTATTTGCGATAAAAATGGCACGCCATTTTCAGCCGAGATCTGTGGTGGTCCGCATATTAAAAATACTAAAGAGATTGGTGAATTTAAAATTATCAAAGAGGAAAGTTCTAGCGCCGGCATCCGCCGAATTCGGGCGAAAATTAGTTAATTTTTGAGTAGAATCTTTTAGCCATTCAACATTTATTGGATTTTGGTATAATGATTTTAATTGGTTGATAAGGTTTGATTTTTTGACAAACAGGAGGACAAGTAATGGAAAAGACAGATCAGTCCAAACGAATAGCATACAAAGTTCGCGGGATGTGGAGAATCGTTTTTTGGGAATCGTCGTTTTTGCCAACATTGGGAAAGGGTTTAGTGCGTGGGGAAAAAGAGGTAAATTGTTGGATCGAAGGCGTGACACTAGGGAGCGCTGTGGGATCTTTACTCGCCACGCCCGGTTGTATTTTGGGGTTTGTAAATGGTAAAGCGGATTTGAACGATTCTGAACAAGTAGTGCCATTTCCAGACGATTGGCAAGGCGTGCGCACTTTGTTTAGAATTGATTGGAATTTAATTCAGCAAGCTCAACGTTTGGATTGTCCAAGGCTATATTGCAATCGTGAAAACAACTACATTTGTGGCACAGAACTAGACCAAGAAGACTGTGGCTATCCGGGCGAATATGGCGGATGTGTGGTAGAGGGCTATAATACGCCCGGTTTTTATGATTGTCCGCTCGATTGGCGGTCAGATTCATACATAGACGATCAATCACGAAAAACCTAATTTTTTATTTTATTGTCCAATTCAGCCAGCTCTCACCACTTAACTTGCAACGTGGTGTTTTTTTTTGTTTTTTGAAAAAAGTGGTATAATAGCATTAAAAGGATGGGGATGAAAATTTCTAATTATAAAATTTACGCAAAATTTCCTCTCTGTCATTCCCGTGAAAACGGGAATCCAGTCTGAATAGATCCCGTATCAAGTGCGGGATGACGGGAGGGGATGGATCCCCAATCCGAAGCGCTTTGCTTTCGGTTGAGGATGA
>PFTZ01000104.1 GCA_002789815.1 Candidatus Berkelbacteria bacterium CG_4_9_14_3_um_filter_39_23 | reverse complement strand
CGCAAATTTTTAACCAAATAATCCTTTAGCTCGGCGAGATTGAGATTTCTCTGCAACCGTCCAGCCAGCGATAAACTAATCATTCCTGTCTCCTCTGACACCACCAAAGCAATAGCGTCGGTCTGCATTGTTAAGCTCATCGCTGCTTTATGGCGCGTGCCCAGCGACAAGTCCGTCACTTCGTCTGATAAAGGTAGGGTGCAGGACGCGGCAATAATTTTGTTGGCTGACACCACCACCGCGCCGTCATGAAGCGGAGCTTTGGGTGTAAAGATATTTGTCAATAATTTACTATTCAAATTGGCATATATTTTTTCGCCACTAGCAATCACATCGCCTAAATTGCTTTGCCTGACAAAAACAATTAAAGCGCCAATTTGATTTTTAGATAAAAGCTTGACCGCTTTAATCACTTCGTCAACCATCGCGTCAACTTCAAACTTGGATAATCGCTTCCAATCCGTCACATATTTAGTGCTGGTGCCCAATTTTTCCAGCGCTGATCGAAGCTCGGGTTGAAAAACCACTGGCACTGCCACAAAAATTGAGGTAACAAACCACCTCAAAACGGTTTTTAGGGCAATCAATTCCAGCCACTGGCTCACCAGCCAAAGTCCAGCCAAAATCACAATGCCATATAAAATACCAATCGCCCTGGTCTGACGTAAAAATAAATAAAACCAATAAAAAAGCACTGCCACAATCGCGATATCAAGTATTGAACTGAGTGAAAATAAGTTTTTTATTACCTGAAAAGGAGCTTCGTAAAAATCGCTCGCCCCCAATACGGTTTTCGCATCCATTTAGAGTTTTTGAGTTTCTTTTTTGATTGAGTATAATTCTATTATATCACCAACTTTGATTTTGGCAAAAGGCGGTTTTTTAGTAATTTTAGCGCCAAAAGTTTGTCCTTTGGAAATTGTTGCGATAACTTTTTGATCTAGCTCTAAATTAGAAATTTTAACCCGTCCGATCTTTTTATCTACCCTGATGACATTGGCGTCTGAATCTTTGATAATTTTTCCTGACATAGCGCTCGCGCCCAAAGTAGCTTGAGTTTGAAACTGATGAAAAATTTTGAGAACTTTCATTGTGCCAAAGTTTTTTTCTGTAATAATCGGGGCTAAAAAACCTTCCAGATATTCTTTAACCGCGTCAAGCAGGTCATAGATAACCTCAAAAGAATTTATTTTTACATTTTTAGTATTAGCTAATTTTTTAATATCGCTACTGACGTTTGATTTAAAACCAACCAGCATTGACTGGGAAACTGATGCCAAACTAACATCGCTTTCTGATATGTTACCGACTGATTTAGCAATAATTTCAACCTTCACTTTATTTTTGCCCATTTCAATAATCTTGCTGGTAATAGCGGAAAGCGAGCCAGCCACATCCGCTTTGACAATAATTCTAGCAGTTGGCATTTCAATACTTTCACGAGATTCGTCAACAATACTTTTCACATTGGTAACATTTTTAAATTCCTTGACTACCTGGCGGGCTGATTTTTCATCTGGCGCGTATTTGACAATTTCGCCTGTTTCCGGCAATGCTTTGAGTCCAGAAATCTGCGCTGGAAACCCTGGCAAAACTTTATCAAGCTTGTTTCCTCTGGCATCCACGATATTTTTTATCTTTGCCCAAGTTTTACCGATAGTTACGATACTTTGTTTTTTAAGTGTGCCTTGCATAATCAAAATCGTTGCCACTGGTCCAAGTCCTCTTAGTATATTGCTTTCAATAACCACACCCTCAGTATCAGCCCCAGAATTTGCCATATAACCCTCCATATCAGCCACCAGTAGTATCATTTCCAGCAGTCCGCTGATATTGACATTTGATTTAGCGCTTAGCTCCACCACAGGAATTTTTCCCCCCCAACTTTCGGGCAATAAATTTATTTCCGCCAATTGACGATTTACCTTTTCTGTATCAGCATCAGGCAAATCAATTTTATTGATGGCAATAATAATCGGTACTTTGGCATTTTTCGCGTGATTGATGGCTTCAATGGTTTGAGGCTTAATTCCATCGTCAGCCGCAATAACAATCACTGCGATGTCGGTGATGTTGGCGCCGTGCGCGCGCATACTGGAAAACGCTTCATGCCCCGGAGTATCTAAAAAGGTTATGGAGCGTTTTTCGCCCTGATGCTCGACTAAAACGTTATATGCCCCAATATGCTGGGTAATTCCGCCAGATTCCAAACTTACTTGATCGGTTTTTCTAATAGCGTCAAGAAGCTTGGTTTTGCCATGATCAACATGCCCCATAACAACCACCACCGGCGGACGTGGCTTGTCTTGCTTGGTAATTATTTTGACCTTTTTTTCTTTTTTGGTTGATTCTATTTCAAAATTAAGCTCATCTCCAATAATCTGTGCGGTTTCAAAATCGATGGAATCATTGATTGAAGCCATTACGCCGTTTTTGATCAATGTGGTGATAACTTTTTCCACTGGGATCTGTAATTTTTCAGCAAAATCGCGCACAGCCACCACTTGGGTTAGTTCTATTTTTATTTTTGGGACGGGCGAGGACAGAGTATTTATTTTGCGCGCTTGAAAATCAGCTGTAAAATTATTTTTACCTTCTGCCTTAAGCTCTTTTTTAGATTTCTTTCTTTTTTGTCTCATTTAGACTCATTACGAAATAATTTTTCGTAGCGAAATTAAATAATTTTGAGCGAAAACAATAAAGAATCCGGCGGAGCAAGCTCCTTGGTATTCTTTGTTTCGCTATCTGAAGATGGCTTCATCCTCGGAGCAAGCTCCGAGGTATTCAGCTGTCTTGAAATAAAGAGTGAGGAAAGCGTAACGGGGTTACGCTACGAGCTCTG
>PFTZ01000063.1:13151-13273 GCA_002789815.1 Candidatus Berkelbacteria bacterium CG_4_9_14_3_um_filter_39_23 | reverse complement strand
CGACCAATAAGGACATCGAGGGGCTGGTCCGGTAAAATAAATCCTCGCGGAACTTCCCTTCCCGGACCAGCCCCTCGATGTCCTTATTGGTCGCGGCGATGATGCGGATATTGGCCTGAAAG